>CANGNR010000020.1 GCA_947455385.1 Microbacteriaceae bacterium | reverse complement strand
TGATTTCGTCTTTGCCTCTTCCTTTAGAACTGCTCAGAAATTGGCTCAAGAAACGAGCTCGTGACGCAAGAGCCTAAAGTCTCCCGCCTCGGCTTCAAACGGAACCAGCTCCGGATACTTCGGCTCAATGCCGTCGCCACTTGATACGCGCCGTATCTTGCGGCTAAAGAAAGGCAGCACGTGCACCACAAACCATCGGATGGTTGCATACAACCCTCGAGCCGGGGCGCTCATCTCTGATTCCTCGTGCTCTAGGTGCCGATAGTCGAGGTTTAAAGCCTCAGCGGCTCGATTGGCAACGCGAGCGTGACCGTGCCCCGAGAAGTGCACCATGTCTTCTGCCCAGAAGCACAGTTCTTTGAGCGAGTCGATTCTGAATACGTCTAGCACCGGCGCACCCAGGGCAGCGGCGGTGTCTTCGATCAGCCTGGTCATCACTTCTGCCCGCACTGCCATCGCCCTGAAGACTCGCAGGTGCAGGGGGTTGAGCGTATTGGCCACAAGCACCACGCAACCTGCATCCTGGAGTTTTTTAACGCCGTCGGCCAGCTGACTCTGCAGCTCGGGGTACTTTTTGTAGCTCTTCATGAGGTCGTTGGCGCCGGCCATAACGGTCACGAGGTCGGGTTTTAGACTCAGCGCGGCCTCGAGTTGGCTGCTCATGATGTCGGGCAACTTGCTGCCACGGATGGCCAGATTCGCGTAGTGAAACTCGTGGCCGTTCGTTTCTGCCTGTTTGGCCAGCAGAGCAGCAAGGCGATCCGTCCAGCCGGCCCGTTCGCGTTTGATCTCAAATTCGAAGTCGCCGAGGCCTTCAGAGAGTGAGTCGCCGATGGCAACATAGCTGCGGTATTCGGTCATCCCCGGGCTCCTCGTGAAGCTTCAAAAGTGGCCTTACGAGGTCAGTTTAGAAAGTTAACGAGATGCCGCGGCGCGCCGAAATGGCCTGTTTACCAAGGTTTCAGTGAGTGATAACCTCGCCGATGCCATTGATGGTCGAAACGTGAATCCAGTCGACGCTCATCTGTGCCTTGGTCAACACGGGGTCGACCGGGCCGGGAAAGTTGCCGCCCATGGCCAGGTTCAGGATGATGAAGAACTCGTGGTCGAAGACCCAGTCGCCGTCGTACTTGTTTTCGGTGTGGTAGGCCACGCCGTCTACATACCAAGTGATCTGGTCTGGAAGCCAGTCGATGGCATAGGTGTGGTAGCCGTTCGCGAAGCCACCGTCAACCGTGCCCGAGCCGCCGCGGCCGCCGCCACCCGAGTTCGGGCCGTGCAGGGTGCCATAGGTGGTGTTGGGGTCTTTGCCCAGTAGTTCGGTGATGTCGATCTCGCCGCAGCCTGGCCAGCCCCACTGCGAGATGTCCGACCCGAGCATCCAGAATGCCGGCCAGGTGCCAGCGCCATCGGATGCCTTGATTCGAGCCTCGATGCGGCCGTACTTGAAGCCCACCTTGTCTTGGGTAAGAAGCTTCGAGCTGATCCACTCGCACGGCGCTTTGTAGTAGCAGTTGAAGGCGTTCGCGCCGTCGGTTTTGGCATCGATGGTGAGGTTGCCATTTCCGTCGGTGGTGGCGAGGCTGCTTAGGTACCACTCGCGCTCGTTGTTGCCCCATCCGCGGTTGCGATAGGCCGAGCCGTCGCCCTCTTGTGAACCCCAGGTCGAGCTGTTGTAGCTCGCACCAGCGGCGCCGTTGAAGTCTTCACTCCAGATCTGCTGATAGACCCGGTTCTTCTTTGCAATCGAAATGCCGTTAGAACTGACCCTGGTTGGCAGGTAGCCCTTGGCGGTGATGGTCAACTCCACGCCGACCTGGTTGTCTTCGTCGGCGGTCGCCAGCGGGTAGGTGTCGGCGTTGACGGTGGTCGGCACGGCAAACGGCGGGTGCTGCCACTGGTAGGCAATGATCGCGCCAGCCGGCTGAATCTGCGGTAGAGCCGTGACCTTGAGTGCGCTGTTGGTGTCATCGGTGTAGCCGATCACGGGCTTTCCGATAACAAGGATGCGCCCGAGCGCGAGTGGCTTTGAGGTGGCGGTCAACTTCTTGCCGCCGGCAAACTTTGCGGTCTCGACAACGCGCAGCATCTTGCCCAGCTGGCTCGCGGCAACCTTGAACGAGGTCGAGGTTGCGTGGGCGACGGCCTTGCCATCGAGCGTCCAGGCATAGCTCTTAGAAGCGCTCGCCGACCACTTGCCAGCGACGGCCTTGACCACGGTGCCCGTGCCCGCCAACGCTGGCAGCGTTGGTGCGGTGAGCAGCTTCGGGGCTGGCGCGCTGATGGCGGCCGTCGGGTTGAGCGTCACAGCGAGCAGTGCGCCGATTGCTAGGCCGATGATTGACTTGCGAGGCATCCGTGGTGTCTTTCTGTTAAGCAACTCAGGGGTGAGATTCATGCGAATCCCACCCCTGAGTCGTTGCCGGTCGAGCGGGCTCAACCTGCGGTTGGTTTTACTTGATTACTACCGAGGTCTTCACGGTCTTACCCGCGACGGTTACCGAGATTGCCTTGGTTCCCTTGGTAGTTGCGAAGGTGAAGGCCTGCGATGCAGCCATGACCGACTTGGTCACTGCCTTTGCTCCGGTGATCGCAATCGAGGCCTTCTTGCCGGCTGCGTTGTTGATCACGAGGTTGATCGAATACGAGATAACGGTCTTGCCCTTTACCTTGGTCGACTTCTTGACCTCAGTTGCCTTGATGGTCACTGGCTTTGGAGCCGGCGGCACAACTGCGCTGCCAAAGAAGTGGAACTCGACCATGTCGGCCTTGTCTACGCCCTGACCCGAGATTTCTGGGTAGATCTGGCTGAAGACTGCGGTCGCATCGGTTGGAACAGCGGTGGTCACGGTGGCAGGAGTTGGCTCGCCAGCGGTGTCGGTGTTCTGCAGGGTGAAGACAACGGCGCCGAATGGGTCGGTGGTGCCGGTCCAGAGAGCCTGGTCGTTGTTGCCCGAGTCATCCTTGGTCGAGTCGGTCGCTACGGTTCCGTTGGTCACCTTGGCGTTCGACTTGCTGTAGGCCTTGTTGACGTGCACCTTGACGGCGGTGTTCGGCAATGGCTTGCCGGCATCATCATAAGCAAGGTAGGTCAGCACGGTCTTCGAGCCAACGGCTGCGTAAACCTGACGGAAGGTCATTCCCTGGGCGTACCAGTTGTTGTCAACGCTGAAGGTCTTCTCTAGGTCGGCACGGTGAATCGAGTTGGTGTCGTCGAGAACCGGTGCAGCCTGGCGAACGCTAGGAGTCGTGATGCCACCTGCTGGCTGCAGCGGGTTGTTGGCGTCTGGAATGTAGTAGTGGAACTCGGTAATGACCGAGTGGTCTGGCTTCTCGCCGGCGACCTCTGCGAGCATCTGCGAGTGCAGGTCGTTTAGGCCATCCGCGCTGATGTCTGGTGCGTCGGTCATCGACTTTGGCTGTGGTTCACCGAGCGGGGCCTGGTCGAGGTCCTGAACCAAGAACGCAACGTTTCCGTATGCGTCGGTCTTGTGGATTACATCGGCCTGGTCCAGTGGCGGCTTGTCGACACCCTTGGTGGTCTGGTCGTCGACCTTCAGAATTGAGGTCGAGGTCGAGTAGCCCTTGTTGATGCGCAGCTTGACGTCCTGGTTAACCAGTGGCTTGCCGTCTTTGTCGGTCACGTGGTAGACCATGTTGATCGACGAGCCGACTGGCGCAAAGGTGCGCTGGTAGACAAGGCCGGTGCCGAACCAGCCGCTGTGAACCCATCCGTCAGCCATCTTCTGGTTGGCTTCTGCCTCGCTGGTGTTGCTTGCGTTCAGCACTGGGCTGATCAGGGTGATGTGGGCGTCTTGAGGCTTGGCGTCTGCCGCGTTCGCAGGTGCGAACGAAATGGCGCTCAGGCCCGCTGTGGTCAGAGCGGCGGCCGCGGCCAGTGCGCTCGTCTTCTTCCAGCTGAAGTTCATCGTGATGGTTCCTTCCATAGATGATTTGGTCGAATCATTACGGAGTGCGCACACACTTCCACTCCCAAATGTAGCCAAGAAAGCGGTTTCGCGAAAGCGGTTTCATGGCACTTTTACCAATTCGTTATGAGCAAACGAAAGAACCCCCGGCTCCACAACCGGGGGTTCTTTTGTCTTCAAGGAAGGGGTAACTACATGTGCTGCCTTTGCGTCTGGATTAGCCCTTGACAGCGCCATCCATGACACCGCTCACCAGTCGTCGACCGACGAAGATGAACAGGATCAGAAGGGGCGAGGTAGCCATGAAGGCTCCACCCATGTTGAGCGCGTAGTCGATGACGTAGCTCGCCTTGAGCTGCTGCACCGCAATCTGCGCCGTGAAGTGCTCCGGGCTGCTCAGTACGAGCCCAGGCCACAAGAAGTCGTTCCAGATGCCTAGGAACGAGAAGAGTCCAAGCACGAAGCTGCTCTGGCGAATCACCGGCAGCACGATGCTCCAGTAGATTCGCAGCACCGATCCACCGTCAATCGAGGCAGCCTCGAGCAGTTCGTTCGGAATCTGCGCGTCGATGATCTGGCGCATCCAGAACACGCCGAATGCGGTGACCAAAGCTGGCACGATCAGTGCATACAGGGTGTCAAACAAGCCCCACTGCGAGATCATCATGAACAACGGGATGATGCCGAGCTGGCTCGGCAACATCATGGTGCCGATGACGAACAGGATCAAGAACTTGCGACCCTTGAAGTGCAGCTTCGCGAAGGCAAAACCGGCCAGAGCCGAGAAGAACACCTGGGCAACCGCAACAACGGTTCCAACCAGAAGTGTGTTCCAGAGTGCCAAACCGAACGGCACAACCTGAAGCACGTGCTCAACGACGATGAAGAAGCGCGGGCCAGGAATCAGCGACGGCGGGCTCTTCGAGATCTCAGCGGTGGTGTTCGAGGCAACCACGAACATCCAGTAGAACGGGAACACCGAGATGAAAGAGATCAGCGCGAGCGCGAAGTAGCCGAACGGCGAAACCTTCTGCCAGCGCGGAACCTTGCGGCGGCCAATAACTCGGTTGGCGACTGTCTGAGACATTACTGCTCCTCGCTTGCCAGACGACGGGTGATCATAAAGTTGATGCCCGAAACGATAAGGACGATGAAAGTGATCAGGATGCCGACCGCGGCCGCGTAACCCCACTTGTTGTTGATGAACGCCTGCTCATACAGGTAAAGGGTCAGAGTCGAGAACTGACGCGTCGAACCGCCATCCATGGTGCCACCCAAGGTGAGAGGCTCGGCAAACACCTGGAGGCCGCCGATGGTGCCCACGATCAAAACGAAGGTGATGGTGTTCTTGAGCTGAGGCAGGGTCACATAGATGAACTGCTGCCACGCGCTGGCGCCATCCAAGGATGCCGACTCATAGAGGTCTTCTGGAATCGCGAGCATCGAGGCCAAGAAGATCAGGGCGTTGTAGCCCACCCAGCGCCAGGTAATCATGGTCGCGATGGCGATGTGGCCCGGAATCGTCTCTTCGATGAAGTCAATGTGGTGGGGCATTCCCAGGTAGCTCAAGAACAGGTTGATTAGACCAAAGTCACGACCAAAGAGCTGGCCGAAGACGATGGCTACGGCGATGACCGAGGTGATGTTCGGTACGAGCAGGATCGTGCGCCAGAAGGTCTTGAACTTGAGCTTCTTGTTGCGAAGAACCGCGGCGAGACCGATCGACATGGCCATCTGAGGAAAAGTCGATAGTGCCCAAATGTTGAGGGTATTTCGCAGTGCATTCCAGAAGTGGTCGTCTTGCAGCAGGTTGGTGAAGTTTTCGAGACCGTTGAAGGTCTGGTCTCCCAGTGGATCCCAGTGGAAGAAGGCGATGTAGGTCGAATAGACGATCGGTGCCAGACCAAAGATCAGGAACATCACGAAGAACGGGGCGGTGAAGAGGTATCCCCACTTGCCGTTCAGCGACGCGATTCCGGTGACTCCCTTTACCTTCTTGGGCTTAGGAGCCTTGCTTCGCCAGGGCGAGGTTGGAGTTTGAGCTGACATCTAGATGAGCCTTTCGGTGCTAAGCGGGGATGCCCGAAGGCATCCCCGCTCAACTGTCTAACTAGTTAGAAACGACCTTCTTGAGGTCGGCCATGACCTGTGCCCACGACTTCGCGGAGGTCATCTTCTTGGCCGCGACGCGGCTGAGGCCGGCGCCAAATGCGGTGTCGATGGCGCGCTCAAGCTTGCCTTCGAAGATCGGCTTCAGCTTCACAATGCCCGAGGCGTAGATCTTGCCAACAGGTGCGTTGTTGAAGAATGGGTCCTTGAAGCCAACCAGCGATGGGTCGGTGTAGAGCGACGGAGTCGATGGGAACAGACCATAGGTCTTGAACATGCGCAACTGCTGAGCAGGAGCGAGGTACCAGGCCATGAAGTCCCATGCCTCTTGCTTGTGCTTAGCCGCTGCGGGAATGGTCAGCTGGGTTCCACCCTGGTTTCCACCGCCACCAGGCATGTCGGCGATGTCCCACTTGCCCTTGGTGTCTGGAGCCTGAGCCTTGATGTAGTCCATCATCCAGGCTGGCGCCAGGATGGTCGCGAAGGTGCCGTTCGACATACCGGTGTTCCAGTCCGAGCTGAACTGGCCGATGCGGGTGCCGATGCCAGCCTGCAGAGCGGTGACGGTGGTGTCCCAGGCCTTCTTGACGGCAGGGTTCTTGTCATAGATCAGCTTGCCGGTGTCGGTGCCGTCGTTCAGGTAGTACTTCGAGGTGCCCTGGTTGAGCATCGCGGCATAGATGGTGCCCGAGTTGTCAATGAAGCCCTTGCCAGCCTTCTTGTCCTTGGCGCTTAGCTTGCCGAGGTACTGCTTGCCAACAGCGATGAACTTGTCCCAGGTTGGCCACAGCTTGCCGACCTTGGCGCGGTCGGTTGGTAGCCCAGCCTTCTTGAACAGGTCGGTGCGGTAGGCAACCTCGAGGCCGCCCACGTCGGTAGGAAGACCGATGACGGAGTCGTTGTAGCCGACGCCCTGAGCCCAGCGCCAAGGGAGGTAGTCCTTCTTGATGCTGGTCGCGCTGAGGTTAGCGGCGATGTTAGACGATGCTGGCACAACCGAAGATGCGTTTGCGTTTGCCGAGGAAGTCTTCATCTGGCGAAGGTCCTGGAAGCAGGATGGGTATGAACGCCAGTAGCCCGAGTACGAAACCTCGACCGCTGCGATGTCTGGGCCGTTGTGCGCGGTGCAAGCGGTCACCATGTTGGTACCGTTCAACGGGTCAAGGTCAGACTTCTTGATCTCAAGAGTGATCTCTGGGTGAAGGAGCTTGTACTCCTGCACGAAGTTGCGCTGGATAACGTCACCGAAGGTCCAAATGGTGATCGTTACCGGGTCTGCCGCTTTGGCAGGAGTGACGGTGGCGACGCTCAAGGCGGCCACGGCTGCAACGGCAAGCACTCGAGGTGCTGTCCACATCTTCGCCATTTTTTGTGCTCCTTGTTCTAAGGGCGTCAGATCCGCTGGTCGAATCTGCCGTTATTGCTTTTTGATAAAGTTTCCGATTTACGTGAAATCGGTTTCACAAATCCTCAGTAAACTATGAAAGCGGTTTCGCCGCAACACGGCGGTTTGGATTCGCTTGTTTTGTTACCAAAGTGTGATGAAGGTAGGGGCTCGTTTGCAGAGGGCGAGCGGTTTCAGTTATCGAGAGGTGTCAACGATGAATAAGAGAGTCGCAAGAGTCGCGGCAGCGGTTGCCGCGGTAGCCATTTCGTTTGGCCTGGGCACGGCGAGTATCGCTTCGGCCGCCCCGGCGCGATCCGCCGCCAAGCCAGTCAGCTACAAGTTGCTCTGGTCGCAGGAGTTCAACACCAAGAAGGCAGGCGCACCAGACCCAAAGATTTGGGGCTACGACGTTGGCATGGGAGTCAACGGCGAGCTGGAGTTCAATAGCAACTCGACCAAGAACGTAGCCGTCGACGGCAAGGGTCACCTCGTAATCACCGCCAACCGCATTGCCGACTCGTCGTTCAACCAGGTCGGCACCAGCAAGGCCGACACCGCGATTCTCAATCGCTGCTCCTACTACTGCCAGTTCACCAGCGGGCGCATCAAGACTGCCGGCAAGGTCGGCTTTAGATACGGCCGCATGGAGGCTCGGCTTAGGGTGCCAGACGGCCTAGGCACCTGGCCAGCCTTCTGGATGCTCGGCGCTAGCCTGCAGAACGGAGACTCGTGGCCAGGCTGCGGCGAGATCGACATTCTCGAGACCCGCGGAAGCATGGTCAACGCAGCTTTCGGCACCATCCACGGCCCCGGCTACTCGGGCGGCCAGGGCAAGGGCTCGGTTTACGACAACGTCAAGCCGCTTTCGGCCGGCTATCACACCTACGTAATCGAGTGGCTGCCGAACGTCATCAACTTCTTCGTGGATGGCAACAACTACTTCAGCGTCAACTCGAAAGATGTCGCCCCGAACGAGTGGGTCTACAACCACGAGTTCTTCTTGATCGTCAACCTAGCTATGGGAGGCGAGTTCACGGGCGACATCGACCCAGCCATCACCCAGAAGCAGCTGACTCTCGACTACATCCGCTACTACTCAATCAACGGCCAGGGCAAGGTTTACCTGCACAAGTAGCCAAGGCGTGAAAAAGGGGACCCAACTGGGTCCCCTTTTTCACTGCTCTGGTTACTGCGGCTTCGACTCGCCGACGCCATCGAGCGAATAGTGCCTAATGTAGTCAACCGTGTACTCGGCGTGATTCAGGCTCGGGTCGATCGGCCCAGTGAAGTGCCCGCCCATCGCAAGATTCAGAATCAAATAGAAGTCGTGATCAAAGACCCACTCGTTGGGCGAGAGGTCATTCTTGCTAAGGGTCTGAAATAGGTGGCCGTCGTAGTACCACTTGATCTCGCCCGGCAGCCAGTCGATCCCGTAGGTGTGGAATCCTTCGTCATTTGGCACTGGTGCTTCAAAGATGAGCCCGCGACCGGTTTCGCCCGAGTAGCCGGGGCCGTGCAGGGTTCCGTATACAGCGTGCTGGCGATCGCCGCGACCCTCAAAGATGTCGATCTCACCGCACTGAGGCCATGGCACAGTGCGAATATCGGTGCCGAGCATCCAGAATGCCGGCCAGGTGCCGCTGCCGCTCGCGGCCTTGATTCGCGCCTCGATGCGCCCATAAGAGAAGTGCAGTTTGTCTAGTGTGGTCAGTTTTGCGCTGGTCCACTCGGCGGGGCCGCCGTAGTAGGCCTCGCGTTCCGCCGCAATCGGGTCGTTCGCTGGGTCGGTTCGGTCGGCGCTAATCACGAGGTTGCCACGGCCATCGGTGTGGGCCGCGTCGAGGTACCACTCGCGTTCGCTGTTGCCCCATCCGGGAATGCCCGCGGCAACGCCGTCGCCCGAGTCATGATTGAAAACGGATGAGTCTGGAGCTTGACCGTGCGGGCCGTCGAACTCGAGCGACCAGAGCAGCTCGAGTCTCGGTTTCAGGTAGTCGGAGCCTGGTGCTAGATCGTTCACTGCGGTCTCCCTCGCGGTTGGTCGATTGGCGTCAGCCTAGCGACATACGATAACGTTTTGGTAAAGAAAGCGGTTTCACCATTTCTCAAGAAAACTACCATGCGTAGCATTTGAATCGTGAAATCGGTTTCACCATTCTATGGCGGATCCGGTTTCTAGGGACTCGATTTCCTTTCGAATCTGAGATGAGCCCCGGGGCGACATCGCACAGTGTCTTCCTGGGGCCTCATTTCGGATCGAAGAAAGAATCCCGCACCATGGCCCTCGCCGGCCGACAGAAAGAAGTTGACCGATGATCGAAAACTTTCCCCAGGGATTCAAGTGGGGCGCAGCCACTTCGAGCTACCAAATCGAAGGTGCCGCTCACGAAGACGGCCGCGGCCCAAGCATCTGGGACACCTTTTGTGCCACCGAAGGCAAGGTAGTCAAGGGAGACAACGGCGACGTAGCCTGCGACCACTACCACCGTTTCGAAGAAGACATCCAGCTCATGAAAGAACTGGGCCTTCAGACCTACCGCTTCTCCATCGCCTGGCCACGCCTCTTTCCAAAGGGCGACAAGGTTCGCGAAGAGCGCGGCTTCGACTTCTATAACCGACTGATCAACGCTCTGCTCGATGCTGGCATCGAGCCTGTCGCCACTATCTATCACTGGGACCTTCCGCAGCCGCTGCAAGACAACGGGGGATGGGCAAACCGCGACATCGTCGAGGCCTTCAGCCACTACGCCGCAGCTTGCGTTGAGGCATTCGGCGACCGCGTCAAGAATTTCATTACGCTGAACGAGCCATGGTGCACTAGCTGGCTGGGATACGCGATCGGCGTGCACGCACCAGGCGTGAAAGACATCGATCAGGCAATCGCGGCAGCGCACCACACATCCCTGTCGCACGCAACCGCGGCTCGGGCAATGCGCGCGGTGCGCTCAGACATTCGCGTTGGCATCGCACTGAACATGACCAACTACCGAGTTGCCGAGGGCAGCAACGCCGACGTGCACGAGCTCGCCGGCCTGATGGACTCGAACATCAACCGCTGGTGGCTCGATGCGATTGTGCACGGCCACTACCCGCAGAACCTTGTGGAGTCATACGGCGAGCGCCTCGCTTCGGTGGTCAAGCCCGGTGACCTCGATGCGCTCAAGGTCGACACCGATTTCGTCGGCATCAACTACTACAGCGACTCCTTCTTGGCAAACCCTCGCCCAGAAGACAAGCCCATCATCGAGGGCGGGCTCTTTCCGTTCCCTCAGCGAGCCGATGGCACTCCGCCAAAGCCATACACCTCGATGGGTTGGCCAATCACCCCGGTTGGTCTGGGCGATCTGGTCATCCGTGTTTCGCAGGATTGGCCCGAAATCACCGACCTCACCATCACCGAGAACGGCGTGGCTTTTGACGACGTTGTCAGCGAGGATGGCCTGGTTCACGACGCCAACCGCGTCGACTACCTCAAGTCGCACCTCGAGTCGCTCGGTCGCGGAATCGCAGCCGGTGCCCCAGTTTCGGCTTACTTCGCCTGGTCGCTCATGGACAACTTTGAGTGGGCCGAGGGATACGCCAAGCGCTTCGGCATCGTTTATGTCGACTTTGATACCCTCGAGCGCATTCCGAAAGATAGCGCGAAAGAGTACGGTGCTATCATTTCATTTCATGCGGAGACCAACCGCGTCAAGCACTAGCTAGGGGATCTCGTGGCAGCACAGGCTAAACCGCGCGCGACCTACTCCGAAATTGCCAAGGCTGCCGGAGTTTCAGAGGCAACCGTTTCACGCGTTCTCAACGGTGACCCTAGGGTGAATCCAGATCGCGTCGCTGCCGTGCAAAAGGTCGTCGAAGAGCTCGGATACAAGCGTCACCGCGCTGCTGCTGCCCTTGCATCCGGCCGCAGCAACCTCATCGCCATCGTTATCGATGACGACCTTTCTGTTTTCTCCGATCCTTTCTGGGCGACCATTTCTTCTGGCGTGAGCCGCGTTCTCATGCAGAACGAACTGCAGACTCTGCTTTTGGTTGCCTCGGTCGACTCGGTGGACGGCCCGGTGGCACACTACCTCCAGGGTGGCGAAGTCGATGGCGCAATCTTCTTTCAGCTGCACAAAGAAACTCTGGTCAAGCGCCTTGCCAAGCAAGGCATGCCCGTCGTTATTTCGGGAACTCCGCACGGTTCATCCGACTTCGTTTATGTCGACAGCGACAACTTCGGTGGCGCGCTTCAGGCAACCAAGCATCTAATGGCTCAGGGGTGCAAGCGGGTGGCCACCATCACAGGTGACACCGTTGCCACCGCCGGAAACCAGCGTCTCGAGGGATTCTTGCAGGCCTATCGCGAGCGCGGCACCGTTGCCAACAAGAACCTGATCGCTCACGGCGACTATTCTTTTGAAAGCGGCAAGGAGCAGATGCGGGTTCTGCTCGAGCGCGACCTTGGCGTGGATGGGCTTTTTGCCGCCAATGACCTCATGGCGATTGGCGCCATCGCAGCCATCGAAGAGGCAGGGCTCTCGGTTCCCAACGACATCAAGGTGGTTGGTTTCGACGACTCGATCATGGCCCAAACCTCACGGCCCTCGATCACCTCGGTGCGCCAAGACATCGTTCGCTTGGGCGAAACCCTCGGCGAGCTCATGATTCGCAAGCTCGCTGGCGAAGAGATTGAGCCCGTGATTCTGCCGACCGAACTTGTCGTGCGCGAGTCGGCCTAGCCGCAAACCCATTCGGGCCGCGGCAAGGCTAGGCGCTTGCCGCAAAGGTCATGCTGGTCAGGTTTGACCCGTATAACGATTCGATTAACCCCCATGAAATCGGTTTCACGACAGCGCTTTATCGACTAGTTTTTGCTTAGGACGTGTGTGCGCACTCCGCGGAAACTGGGTTCAGTCACGCCTGCGCAAGATTGACCTCGGTTATCCACTCAACTGAATGATCCTGAGAGGAACAACCGACTCATGAAGAACAAAGCTCTAAACGGCTCGCTTCGCTGGTTGACCGCGGTAGCCATGGCAACCGCCGGCCTATCCGCGCTTGCCATCACACCTGCGCATGCAGACGCTGCGCCAGCCAACTACACGCTCAACGCCGAGCTAAAAGATCTCACCTCGAACGCCATGGATGGCGCTGCCTGGTGGAACGACCCTGCCGGCACCAACTACATCAAGTACGCCGACTGCAACGCCACCACCAGCTACACCTGGCGTGCAACCGACGCAGCCGGTGCACCGATCGCTAACCACGCGGTTAGCCTCAACTTCTCGAATGGTGGCGGCGAGAACGCGCACGTTGCCGTGAACGGCACAGACGTGACTCCGGGTTCGGGCAATGTGCCAGCAACCACCACTGATGGAGACGGTTACTTCACCTTCTCGGTGACCAACACCGACACCACCGGTTGTGAGAAGCACCCATCGAGCAACCTTCCTTGGGAGGGCGGCCGCGGTGCCGACCTGAAGGCAAACTTCCACCCAACCATGGGCATCTCAGGTGAGCGCTACGACGGCGTCTGGGCGCACTACGTTGCAGCCGAGGTAGTCACTCCTCCAGCTGGCTACAACGCCATTCGCCTCACCAGCCCAGCACTCGATGGCACCAACTCGGTGAACCACCAGGCCGACGCTGACTACTGGGTTGGCCAGGGCTGGTACCACACCGGTGCCCGCTCGATGCGCTACTACGCACCGGTTGGCAAGAACCTGCACCTGACCTACAAGGCAACTGACGCAGACGGCAAGGCAATTGCCAACGCCGCTGTCACCCTGCTGGTCGACAAGCAGTACTCGGGTTCGAACGCAACCATGTCGTGCGGCGACAACACCACCTCGGGTGGCGAAATGGCCTGCACCGGCACCACCGATGCAAGCGGAAACGTTTCGTTCGATGTTGCTAACGGCAACACCGCGGCTCAGGCCGAGGGTTACCCAGCAGACGTCACCGCAGACCAGGGTGGAGCTCGCCTCTACAGCCAGATCACCGCGATCATGGCTGGCCAGGGCTCCGAGGCTGTCGACGTCGTTGACTTCGACTTCGTCAAGGGCACCGGCTACAACGTCATCACCCTTACTGGTCCAGCAGTCGACGAGAGCCACTCGGTGAACCACCAGGGCGACGCAGACTACTGGGTCAGCCAGGGCTGGTACCACCCAGGAGTCACCTTCTACCGTCACTACCTGGTAGTCGGCAAGACCTACAAGTTGACCTACCACGTTGTTGGCAAGGGCGGCGACCCGCTGGCAGACACCGCAGTTCAGCTTGTCTTCAACAAGCAGTACTCGGGCTCGAACGCTCACATGAAGTGCGGATCGACTCACTCGACCGGTGACGAGGCAACTTGCACCCGCTCGACCGATGCAAACGGAAACGTCTCGTTCTACTTGACCAACCTGAACACTCGTGCCGAGGGCGAGCCACAGCCAGCATCGCGCACCGAGGGTGGATTGGCCGACGGACGTCTCTACAGCCAGGTCACCGCGATCGTTGAGGGTCAGGGCAAAGAAGCAATCGCAATGGTTGACTTCGACTTCTTCACCCCAACCGCCAAGGCCGCAGCCCCAATCCGTGTTTCGGCTTGGAAGCAGGGCGCTGGTGTCAAGGTTGGCGTTGCTAACGCGAAGGGCAAGGATGTCAACATCCGCGTCGGTAACTTCTCGTGGCTGCGTCACTCGAACAAGGTGAACGACAAGCTCTACGTTCTGCCTAACAGCAACTCGGGCCCACTCAGCGTGGTAGTCACGATTGCTGGCCAGTCCTACTCAGTAGAACTGAACTAGTAAAGAAGTAAAAGCCGGGATCACCCGGTAGCCAATGAGGGTGGCACTCCAAGTGAGTGCCACCCTCATTGCGCATATAAGAAGTAACGCGTTGATGTGTTTACCTGCCGTTCGCAAAAGTTCACCCCGCGTACAACTCGGCAACACCTGGTTGTTTACCTGGCAAACGAACCTAGAGGTGTCTTACAAAGAGACCAACCATCTAGGAGATCAATCAATGAGCAAGAAGTTCATGACTGCTGTTGCAGCAGCCGCAGTTCTTTCGTCCGTAGCTTTCGCCGGACCAGCAGCCTTCGCTAAGACCTCGATCAGCGAGACCGGCTCGACCTTCGCCAAGGGCATCCTCACCGCATGTGCAGCTGCCTACACCGCCGACACCGTAAACGTAGACCCAGCCGCTGGTGGCTCTGGCGCTGGCCGCACCGCCTACCTAAACGGCACCGTTGACTTCGCAGCCAGCGACACCGCCACCTCGTCGAACATCTCGGGTGCAACCCCTAACGACGGTCGTGGCCTCGTTGTTGCCCCAATCGTCGGTGGCCCAGTTGCAATCCCGTTCAACCTCAAGGGCAAGAACAACGCAGTCATCACCAACCTGCAGCTCAACGCATCGGTGCTCACCGGCATCTTCACCGGCGACATCACCAAGTGGAACGACGCTGCCATCCAGGCAATCAACCCATCGGTCAAGAGCAACCTGCCAGCTACCGACATCACCGTTGCCTACCGTGGCTCGAGCTCGGGTACCACCCAGAACTTCCTCGACTACCTAAAGCAGCAGAGTGGTTCGGCCAAGATCACCGTTGGCTCCACCTTCGCTTCGGCCATCGCAGGTGGCGCACCAGCCGGTGGCTACGCAGCCGCTGACTCTGGCGCGCTCGCAACCTACGTTGACAACAACAACGGAGCAATCGGTTATGTTGACCTCAAGGATGCCAAGTCGCACCCAACCGCTTGGGCTTCGATCAAGAACAACGCAGGCGTCTACGTGCAGCCAACCGTTGCTCGCTCGGCAGCGTTCCTCGCAGCCCAGACCGTGAGCGCTAATGGTTCGGTCACCCTGAACTTCACCAAGAAGGTCGTCGGCGGCTATGACCTCAGCCTCATCACCTACGGCTACGCCCCAACCGGCGCTGGTTCCAAGGGCACCGCGGTCAAGAAGTTCCTCACCTACCTGGTCAACACCTGCGCACCTTCGAAGGCTGCTGGCCTCGGATACGTCGCACTGACCGGTGGACTCAAGTCAGCAGCACTTGCCAAGATCAACAACATTGGCTAATCGCTAGAAACAAGGATGAGAGGCGCTCGCAAGAGCGCCTCTTTTCTGTTACCCGAGGCAGCTTTGAGGGCTAAATTCAAGGGGAAATTTCTAGGTAACTTTTCGATAAAAAAGTAAATCGGGCTCGTTACCAAAGTTAAAAGCCGATAGTGTTGGCAATACGTATTGCAAACTGCAATGAAGGGAACCACATTGTCCATGCTTAAGTCGACCGTGTCGGCTCTTGGTGCTGAGGCCAAGGGTCGTACGAAGATCACCTATTTCGCAGTCCTTATCGGACTCGCCGCGGCTTTCTTTGCCGCTCTGTCGGGCTCACAGAGTTCGTCAGCTACCAACTTTGACAACACACTGCAGGCCTTCTCGGTCGCCGGTCAGAACGTTCTTAACCAGAACGGCGCAGTTCTCGAACTGACCAGCACCGACAACGGTGGCGTGCAGGTTGTCGCAACCCCGAACGACGCTGGTGCTACCGTCACCTCGATTCAGTACGACGCCGG
>CANGNR010000019.1 GCA_947455385.1 Microbacteriaceae bacterium | reverse complement strand
CGATGGTTCGTGGCCCGAAGGGGATTAGTCACGGGAATCTTTTCGGCCGCCTACGCCACCGGTCAGCTCATCTTTTTGCCAAGAATCGCCCAGGTCGTGGATGACTCCGGCTGGCGCTGGGCGAGCGTAATCGTCGCCCTATTCGCTCTTGCACTGGTGCCCATCTTCATCTTCTTTTTCAAAGACTCGCCATCGGCGGTTGGACTACGCCCATTTGGCGCCCCAGATGGCGAGCTCGAGTCGGCAAGCACCAAGCGATCAGTTCGAGAGAGTTTCGCGGTTCTTTTGCAGGCGTCTCGACGACCGGCCTTTTGGGTGCTCGCCGCCACCTTCTTTGTGTGCGGCTGGACCACCAATGGACTAATCGGAGCGCACTTCGTGCCAGCCGCCCACGATCACGGAATGCCGGCAACGACCGCGGCCGGTCTGCTCGCTCTGGTTGGAATCTTTGACTTCATCGGAACCATCGCCTCTGGCTGGCTAACCGACAAGGTCAACTCGGCATGGCTGCTGGTGGGCTACTACGGCTTGCGCGGCCTGGCGCTCTTCACCGTGCCTTTCGTTCTCGGCCCAACCGTTCAGCCACCGCTCATGTTCTTCGTCGTGTTCTACGGTCTCGACTGGATCGCGACCGTTCCACCGACCGTGCAACTGTGCCGCAAGTATTTCGGCCTAGACAACACCGGCGTGGTCTATGGCTGGGTGTTCGCGTCGCACATGATCGGGGCGGCCGTTGCGGCCTGGTTCGCCGGAGTGATTCGTGAGCAGCAGGGTTCGTATTTCATCGCCTGGATAACCGCGGCCGTGCTGTGCCTGGTGGCTGCAGCCGCGAGCGCCACGCTTCGAAGGGGCGGAGCGGTCAAGGCCGCCTAGCGGCTTGGGCGGGCACGGCTCATCCTGGTTCTTATTACGGCTCTGCAACGGGTTCGGAAAGCGTTTACCGTTTGATGCCGCAAGATTCTAAACTCGCACTACGAAGTCGAAGTTTTTTACGAAAGCGTCACCAATGCCACAGCACACCGAAGCCATCGCGGCAGCTCGCGTTCAGTTAGTCGAACTAATCGGCACAAAGAGCAGGGGAGCGCAAGACGTCATCGATAGATTCGATCGCTACGCGAACGACCTAGCCGACGGTCTGGCGGCGGTCTATGACCTCAACACGACCCTGCCACAACTCATCGAGGTGCTGGCGGCAAACCACCTGGCCCGAGACGCTGAGTTTCAGCAGCGCGACCGCGAGCGCGTGCTGCAGCCCGACTGGTTTCAGCGAGCAGACACCATCGGATACGTGGCTTACACCGATCTCTTCGCCAAAGACCTCAAGGGCCTAAACAAGAAGATCGACTACCTGCAGGGGCTGGGCGTGACCTACCTGCACCTGATGCCGATTCTCGAACCGCGACCTGGTGCGAACGACGGCGGGTACGCGGTCATGGACTACCGTGCCCTGCGCTCAGACCTAGGCAGCATGGATGAACTCAAGGCCACCGCCAAGAAGCTACACAAGAGCGGCATCTCGCTCACCCTAGACCTAGTGCTCAACCACGTGGCCCTCGAGCACGAATGGGCCGAAAAGGCCCGAGCCGGCGATGCCAAGTACCGCGACTACTTCTACGTTTACGGCGACCGCTCGATTCCAGACCAGTACGAGCAGACCCTGCCAGAGGTGTTTCCAGACTTCGCACCGGGCAACTTCACCTTCAACCAAGAACTAAACGGCTGGGTCTGGACCACCTTCAACGCCTATCAGTGGGACGTTAACTGGAGTAATCCGAACGTATTTTGCGAGTTCGCCGACATCATCGCAAACCTCGCCAACCACGGTGTCGACTGCCTGCGTCTCGACGCCATCGCGTTCATCTGGAAGCGCATGGGCACGACCTGCCAAAACGAGGATGAAGTGCACGCCATCACCCAGGCACTGCGCACGTTCTCGCGCATCCTTGCCCCCTCGCTAATCTTCAAGGCCGAGGCCATCGTTGGCCCAACCCAGGTTGGCGCATATCTCGGCGAGGGCAAGCACGCCGGCAAGGTCAGCGACATGGCCTATCACAACAGCCTGATGGTGCAGATCTGGGCGGCGATTGCATCTCAAGACGCCGAGCTCATGGAATACACGATGGGCCGGTTCAACGCTCTGCCGTCGTCGACCGCGTGGGGCGTCTACCTGCGCTGCCACGACGACATCGGTTGGGCAATCGATGACTCGTTCGCCCACGAGGTGGGCCTCAACGGGCACATGCACAGGCTGTTTCTCGCCAACTACTTCACCGGTCGCTATGCTATGAGCGACGCCAGGGGAGCAGACTTCATGGTCGATGAGGCGTCGGGCGAAAGCCGAACCTCGGGCACCGCGGCAAGCCTCGCCGGCATCGAAACTGCCATCGCGAGCAAGCAGGCACAACGCCTCGACTGGGCGATCGATCGCTACCTGTGCGCATACGCCATGGTTTTCGGCTTCGGCGGCATCCCGCTGCTCTACATGGGTGATGAAATCGGCATGCTCAACGACCCGAGCTACCTCAAGGATGAAGCGAAGGCCGAAGACAACCGCTGGTTACACCGCCCCGCGATGGACTGGCGCACCGCAAACAAGGCCGCGAGCGGAGAGCTCGGCGACAAGGCCGCCGGTCGCATCCGTGAACGAATCGAACACCTGATTGCCACTCGCAAGCGCATCGACTCGCTGCACGCGAGCGTCTCAACCAAGGTGACCGCCGGCAAGGGTCACGGTGTGGTCATATTCGAACGTCGACACCCGGCCGGCAACATGGTGCAGGTCTACAACCTGAGCCACACCTCGCGCTGGGTGAACCGCGCGGAGCTTGCGGCAATGGGCGACCGCCCGACCGAAGAACTCACGGGCTACGCCTGGGACATCTCGCAGGGCTTCGAGATTCAGCCTTACCAAACGCTCTGGTTCCGCTAGGCGCATCCTGGTTAAAGTGAAAACCCCCGGCCGTGGAGGGCCGAGGGTGATCTAGAGCTGCCCGGGCGAACCCAGGAGCAATGTTTGCTGTCTCAAGCGAACGTGTCCGAAAGGGGACTTGAACCCCTACCCCCTTGCGAGGACTAGCACCTCAAGCTAGCGCGTCTGCCATTCCGCCACCCGGACTAGGTGCGTGCACTTTCGTGCAACGAGGGACAACGTTACCATCTTTTCGCCCTCGATTCGAATCCGTGTCATCTGCCATCTGGGTCGAATGAGGGGTAGGTTTGCCTTATGGCTTCTGATCCTAGGTTTGCACTCAGTCAGTTCGTGGCAGCTCTCGAGCGCCACTTCGAGACCATCGCAACCAGGCGAGACCCCGATGACCCGGCCGTCACGGCCGCCTACGACAAGCTCGAAGAGGCGTTCATCGAATACGAAGAGGCCCTCGGCGACGAATACAACGAGTATTTGCCGTTCGTTCAAGACGACTTCGAAGAGAACTAATTCATGGATTTCATCACCGCCATCGTCCTTGGCGTCGTTCAGGGGCTTGCCGAATTTTTGCCGATTTCGAGCACCGCGCACGTTCAGATTGCCGCGCAACTGCTGCACGTCGGCCTCAACAAAGAGCAGCTGACCGCATTCATCGCGACCATTCAGCTGGGCACCGAGGCAGCAGTCCTCATCTACTTCTTCAAAGACATCGTGCGCATCGTCGGTGCGTGGTTTCGCGGCCTTTTCAACAAGGATGCCCGTTCGGCCGACTACAGGCTCGGCTGGCTCGTGATCATCGGCAGCCTGCCGGTGGTAGTCATAGGCCTTGCCGCCCAGAAGTACATCGAGACCGACTTGCGCAATCTGCAGGTCATCGCCATCTCGCTCATTGTGTTCGGCCTAATCCTCGGCATCACCGACCGAATGGGTTCGAAGCAGCGCGAAATCAGCGAACTGACCTTCAAGCACGGAATCTGGTTTGGCATCGGGCAGGCGCTCGCCGTCATTCCCGGTGTTTCTCGCTCTGGCGGCACCATCTCGGTTGGCTTGGCGCTTGGCTACACTCGCAAGGCGGCGGCTCGCTATTCGTTCTTGCTCGCTATCCCGGCGGTCATCGCCAGCGGTCTCTACGAGTTCGCAAAGTCTTACAAGAACCTGAGCAGCCTAGGGGGAGACGTCATCGCCGCCACTGGCGTTGCCACACTGGTCTCGTTCGTGGTTGGTCTAGCGGTGATCGCCGGGCTGCTGCGCTACCTGGCCAAGGGTTCGTTCTGGCCGTTCGTGATCTGGCGCGTCGGGGTCGGCGTCGCCGTTCTCGTGTTGCTGGCCAACGGAACGCTCACCAACTAGTCAGGTAGCGCAGGGACGCTACTTTTGCGGCTCGTCGCCATCCTTGGGCTTTTGCTGAATTTCACGCAGAAACTCTTCGAACTCAGCCGCCAACTCATCTCCAGCACCCTCTAGGGCGGCGGCCTCAATTGCCGGCTCCTCCTCTTGCACTGGGTTGTCGTACTTGGCCTCGAGCTGCTCGATGTAGGCGGCCATTTCTTCGTCTGACTCTGCCAACTCGTCGATGCTTCGCTCCCAGGCAAAGGCCTCGGTGGGTAGGTCGCCGTGGTCGAATTCGACCCCGATCATTCGCTCGGCGGCGCTGAGCAGGGCAAGCACGGCCTTTGGCGATGGTCCGCTCTGCAGGTAGTGCGGAATCGACGCCCAGAGCATGACGCACGGAATGCCAGCATCCTCGAGCGCCTGAGCAAGAATCGTCGCGGCGCCCACAGCGCCCTCGTAGGTGCTCTGCCTGGCGCCAAGCTGCTCGATGCCGTCTTTGTTGAGCGAGCTCGAAACGACCCGGATTGGTCGGGTGTGCGGAACATCCGACTGGTTCGCGCCTAGAAACAAGACCGACTCGATCTCGAGGTCGACGATCTGCTCGACGAGTTCGGCGGCAAATGTGCGCCAGCGGTGCGAAGGCTCCGAGCCGTTGATCACGAAGATGCGCCCAAGCGGCGAGCCGTCTTCAATCGTCTCGTCGCTCGGTACGGTCACCGAGACCGTCGGCCAGTTCACCACGCGGTTTCCATCCATGTCGAACTCGACGTGCGGGCGGTTGTACTGAAAGTCGAAGTAGTCTTCTGGGTCAACTAGCTCGATTTCGTCACCGAGCAACTGATCGCGGATGATCTTTGCGCTCAGGCTGGCGGCCTCGGCAACGTCGTTCCAACCCTCGAAAGCGACAACGAGGGTCCGGCCAGAAAAGATGGGCTTTGGAGTTGTCATGCGACCCCCTCGGTGACTGAATGTTGACCATAAAACTCTAAGTCAAATGCCGCGGAGTAAAATCGACTTCATGTTTGCTCAGAGACTTCCCAGGGCAGTGCTCTGGGACCTAGACGGCACTCTGATCGACTCCGAGCACTACTGGATGAAGTCAGAGCTGATGCTCGCGGCGAAATACAACGCACCCTGGTCGGCTGCCGACGGCGAGAGCCTGGTGGGCATGAGCCTTTATGACTCGACCAAGATCATGAAAGAGAAGTTCGGCAGCGAACTTGAGCCGCACGAGATCATCGAGCTGCTAACCGACTCGGTCACCGAACAGCTTCGCAGCGCCATTCCATGGCGGCCTGGCGCGCAAGAGCTTTTGCGCCTGCTTCGGGCAAACGGCGTGAAAACTGCACTCGTGACGATGTCGATGCGGCGCATGGCAGAGCAGGTAGTTGCGGCGATCGACTTCGATGCTTTCGACGTGATCGTGGCCGGCGACGACGTCGAACACGGCAAACCGCATCCCGAGGCATACCTTTTGGCCGCGGCCCTGCTGGGCGAAAAACCGGGGGACTGCATCGCCATCGAAGACTCGCTGACCGGTTTGACCAGCGCGGAGGCCGCTGGAACCCGCGCAATTGCCGTGCCGAACGTCCAGCACATCCCGAGCAAACCGGGCCGAATCGTCTGGGACACACTCGAAGGCGCATCCATGAGAAAACTCCGAAAGGCGTTCAAGACCAAATGACAAAGAAACTGCCGAGCGGCCCATTCAGGGCAGGCGACCGCGTTCAGTTGACCGGGCCCAAGGGCAAGATGAACACCATCACCCTCACCGAGGGTGGGCTCTTCGGAACCCACCGCGGTGATGTGAAGCACGACGACATCATTGGTTTGCCAGACGGATCGGTAATCTCGACCGCGAGTGGCGTCGAGTACCTAGCTCTCCGCCCGCTTCTTAGCGACTTTGTGCTTTCGATGCCTCGCGGCGCGGCCATTATTTATCCGAAGGATTCTGCTCAGATTCTCGCGATGGCCGACATTTTTCCCGGTGCCACCGTGGTCGAGGCCGGCGTCGGCTCTGGCGCACTAAGCATGTACCTGCTTCGGGCCATCGGCGAGAAGGGCCACCTGCACTCGTTTGAGCGCCGCGCCGAGTTTGCCGACATCGCCAAGGCGAACGCCACCACCTACTTTGGCGAACTGCCAGAGAACTGGAGCGTTCGCATCGGCGACCTGCAGGACGAGCTGCCGCGAGCGCTCGAGCCGGCCAGCGTCGACCGAATCGTCCTCGACATGCTCGCGCCGTGGGAGTGCATCGAGGCCTGCGCCGAGGCGCTCGTGCCGGGCGGGCTAATCATCGGCTACGTGGCTACAGTGACGCAGCTCTCGCGGTTCGCCGAAGACCTGCGTTCGAGCGAGCTTTTCACCGAGCCGGAGGCCTTCGAGTCGCTAGTGCGCGGATGGCACCTACAGGGTCTCGCGGTCAGGCCCGAACACCGCATGATCGGCCACACCGGCTTCCTCATCACGGCCCGCCGACTTGCTCCCGGTGCCATTCCTCCGAAGCTAAAGACGCGAGCCGGCAAGGGTGAATTCGCCGACGAAGACATCGCCATCTGGAACCCCGACCACCTTGGTCAGCGCCAGGCGAGCGACAAGCGCCTCAGAAAGATGGCGCGACACGCTTCGGCTGCTGCAGAAGCCGTGCTCAACTCCGATTCAGACGATTTTGCTGGATAAACTAATCGCAGCCTCCATTTAGAAAGTAGTTACCTTGCGCAACTTCAAAGCCATCGCGGTCGCCGCAGCCATGCTGCTGAGCCTGAGCGCCTGTGCGTCACAGAACTCTGCCGACGCCTTCAACGCAGCGTTCGAGAGTGCGCCACAGGTCTGCGATCAACTCAAGGCCAGCGACACCGCCAAGAAAGTGCAGGTCACCGGCGAGTTCGGCAAGGAGCCAAAGGTTTCTGTGCCAGCTGGTCTGAACTCGAAGAAGTTTGAAAGCGCAGAGGTCATCAAGGGAACCGGCCCGGTCATTCACGGCAACGAAGAGGTCGTGGTTGATTTCACCCTCTACAACGCAACCACCGGCAAGAAGATTCAGGGCACCAAGTACGACGGCGCGACTCCCGCGGTTCTTCACCTGCTGCCGTCCGCGGCTGCCGGCCCAGACTATTGCTCCGCCCTGGCTGGCGCCCACCAGGGTTCACGCGTGGTCTACTACATGCCGGCACTGCTAACCCACGCCGGCAAGGGAATTCCTTCGCTGGGCGTTGGCGCCAAAGACTCCATCATCTTCGTCTTTGACATTCGCGCCGTGGCGCTTCCGCGCGCCACCGGTCAAGCCCAGCCGGCTCAGAACGGTTTTCCTGCGGTGGTTACCGACAAGGATGGCGTTCCGGGCATCGTGCTGCCGCACACTCCAGCACCGACGCTCAAGACCACCGAGGTTGCAACCCTCATCAAGGGTGCCGGCCCCGTCGTGCACAAGGGCGACAAGATCATCGTTCACTACTCGGGTATGGTCTGGGCGGACGGCAACACAAGCCTGTTCGACTCATCCTGGCAAAAAGAAGGCCGAGAGCCATTCAGCAGCCCACTCAACGACACCTCGCTCATCAAGGGCTGGGTTAAGGCACTCGACGGCCAGACCGTTGGTTCGCAGGTCGTCGCCGTCATCCCTGCCTCTGAGGCATACGGCGACCGCGCCGACAACCCGGCGATTCCGCCTAACTCGACCTTGGTGTTCGTTATCGACCTACTCGGCAAGGCCTAAACACGGGAGTTCAAATGGGGGATGAGCCAGAGTACGTTCGCGAAAAGGACGATCCGGCGGAGCGTCTTCTTGCGCTAACGCTCGTCTTGCTCAGTAGTGCCCGCGGTCTCACCAAAGAAGAGCTCTACCGCTCAATTCGCGGCTACGCGATGGCCATCGAGGGCGGCACCAGCGAAAAGGCACTCGAGAAGAAGTTCGACCGAGACAAAGACGACCTGCGTGACTGCGGCATCAACATCGATGTCGACAACACCGAGCCAGAGAATCCGCGTTATGTGATTCGACGCGAGGCCTATGTTTGGCCCAAGGGAACCTCACTAACGTCGGCGCAGCTCAAGCTGCTGAACCTGGCGAGTCAGGTTTGGGCGCTAGCCTCCCTGAGCGGCCAGGCAAAGCACGCCATCACCAAGCTCAAGGCTCTGGGAACCGGGGGAGAGTCGGCTGAACTTATCGGCTACGCCCCCAGAATCCGCACCCACGAGCCATCGTTTTTGCCAATCTCGGCCGCGCAGGCCCAAAAAACGGTGGTCAGCTTCGACTATCGCAAAGCTGGCACCGATGCCATCGAGACGAGAACCCTCAGCCCGTGGCAGCTCATCAACCTCGAAGGCCAATGGCTGGTTCTCGGCTGGGACCACGACCGCTCAGAAGCCCGACACTTCATGCTCAAGCGCATCGTCTCGCGCATTCGCACTAACGACAAAGATGACAGCCAGGATTTTGTCAGCCCAGGGCCAGGCGACCTTGCCGCCGCTGAGCAGTCGCTCAACGAACACACGGCCGGGCAGGTTGCGGTGCTCGAAGTCGATCGCGACAGCGAGGCTTGGTTTAGGTACGAGCTAGACCGCCCAGGAGTTGCCAGCGATGGTCGCCTGACCATCAACTTCACCGACCTTTATCTGTTTGCCGAGGACATTCGCGAATACGGCGCATCCGTGCGAGTGATCAGCCCAAAGGCCCTCGCTGACGCGGTTCGCGAAGGCTTCGAAAAGGTGGTCGACGCACATGCCTAAACTCGTAAACGCCCTTAGCGCTGTCGACCGCTTCAACTTCATGACCGCCCTGATTGGCTACCTGCTGCGCAACAATCCGGTCTCGGTGAACGACGTTGCCACCCACTTTGGGGTGAGCCCAGAGTTGGTGCGATCGGCGATTTCGACCATCGTCAAGACTGAAGACACGAACCCATACGGCGCCAAGTCGTTTTATAACCTCGAAGACTGGGATGTCTATCTCGATGGCGGCGACACCATCACCCTCGAGCTCGACCCGCTCAACGGAGCCAACGCGCAGACTGACGCCCCGAGCCTAAACACACGCGAGGCCGCCGCCATCGTGATGGGCCTGCAGTACCTCAAGACCCTGCCAGAGTTCGCCAACGAGCAAGACATAGACAAGCTGCTCGAAATGTTGAGCAAGGGCCAGGGCATCGGTTCAGGCGCGCCGTCAATCGTGATTCGTCCCGGCCGCATCGACGCAGACGCATCCGTGTGCCGCTCGGCGATTCTCGAGGGCAAGCGCATCGAGTTTGAATACATCAACCAGAAGGGCGAGAAGGGGCGCCGTCAGATTGACCCGATTCGCCTAGACCCGCGCGAAAACTACTGGTACGTGCACGGTTGGTGTCTGATAAACCAAGACGTTCGCATGTTCCGCCTTGACAGAATGCGCGACGCCGTCATCCTGGATGAACCGATCGGCGAGCAGGCCAAGTCGGTCATCGAACTCGACGACCGCACCTACACCGAGCGTGAAACCGACATCGATGTGACCGTTGCCGTGGCCCCCGAGGCCTACGCGCTACTTGGCGAATACCAGCAGGATGGCGAGCCAAAGAAGAACTCAAACGGTGAGTTCGTTGCGGTGATTCGTGTCGGCTACCTGCCGAACCTGGGCCGACTCATCGCGCGCTACGGTGGCAAAGCGCGGGTGCTCGAGCCAGCAGAGGCCCGCAATATCGTTCGCGACCACGCACTCATTGCCCTCGGTCAATCGCCGCTGTCGACCAGCGAAATCACCGAAGACTAAATGAGCGCCTGGACTTGGTTTGGCATCTGGACGGGCCTGTCGCTTGGCGCCATCCTTGTTTTTGCGCTCATCGGCTATGACCTCGGTCAACGCGGCAAGCGCCTAGCGGTCGAGGTGAACAAGCTGCAGCCGGTCGTGCAAGAGCTTGGTGAGCTCGCTGAGTCACTGCCTAGTCTTGGCGAACCGATCTCGGCGATCGAGCGGGAACTCGGCGAGGTGTTGCAGAGCCGCATCGACCTGATCAAGACAAAGAAGCAGCGTCGCGAAGACCGACAGCGTAGGCTTATAAGGCATCTCAAAGACATTGATCCAACAGAGAAAAGGTTCAAATAATGGGCAAGATTTTCGAATCGCCAGTAGGCATCATCCTGATTCTTATCGTGGTTCTGCTCATTGGGGCACCCAAGCTTCCGGGCCTCGCAAAGAGCCTCGGTCAGTCGATGCGCATCTTTCGCAAAGAGATCAAGCACCTGAACGAAGACAAGGATGCCGAAAAGGGCACCGAAAGCAAGAAGTCCGAGACCAAGCCGGGCGACGACTCCGAGTCCTCCTCAGACAAATAATTGCCATCGCGCCGCAGAAACCCAGACGGCACGATGAGCCTGTCTGGTCACCTAAAGGAATTTCGCAAACGACTTTTTAGGTCGGCTATTTTTGTGCTGCTCGGTTCGGTGGGCGGCTGGTTTGTATTCGATCCCGTATTTCAGCTTCTTCAGCGTCCGGTGCTCGATGTGGCAACCGAGAAGCACATTCAAGCCACCATCAACTTCGGCAGCGTGGTGGGTGCGCTCGACCTTCGCACCCAGGTCTCAATCTTTCTTGGCATTCTGATTTCTAGCCCCATCTGGCTCTACCAGCTCTGGGCGTTTCTGTCGCCGGGCCTCAAGAGCAAAGAGCGCCGCTGGACCATCACCTTCATGGCAACCGCGCTGCCTCTTTTCTTCTCCGGCTGCTACCTCGCCTGGGTTTCGTTGCCAGGGTTTGTCACCAGCCTGCTCAGCTTCACACCCGAGGGCAGCGCAAACGTGATAAACGCGAGCGAGTACATCCTTTTTACACTTCGAATCCTGCTGGTTTTTGGTGTGGCCTTCGTGCTGCCGGCCATCCTGGTTCTGCTCAACGCCGCTGGAGTCATCACGGCGCGCGGCATTCTGAAGTCTTGGCGACTCGCGGTCTTCGTCATCGCAGTGATTGGCGCACTGGCAACGCCGGTGTCAGACCCAATGTCGATGTTCTTGGTGATGGCGCCGATGGTCGCGCTCTACTTCGCAGCGGCGGGCATTGCGATGGCAAACGACAAGCGACGCGCGCGTCGACTTGCGCTGGTTGATGCCTCAATCGAATCCGAACTTTCAGAATGACCGATGAGCTGAGCCCGTCGGAGCGGTTTGCTCTGGCTAAGAAGCGCGCTGCGGCGAAGACGCCGGAGTTCGACCGATTCACGGGGATGCTCGAGTTTGGGCTCGATGACTTTCAGGAGCGCTCATGCCGTGCGCTCGAGGCTGGCAAGAGCGTCTTGGTTGCAGCGCCAACCGGCGCCGGCAAGACAATCGTCGGTGAGTTTGCGATTCACCTCGCCATCGCGCGCGACCAAAAGGTCTTCTACACCACGCCAATCAAGGCCTTGAGCAACCAGAAGTATGCCGAGCTTGTGGCTCGCTACGGCGAAGACCGCGTTGGTCTGCTAACCGGTGACAGCAACAAGAACGGCGACGCACAGATTGTTGTGATGACCACCGAAGTGCTTCGCAACATGATCTATGCCAACTCGATGAGCCTGATGAACCTGGCCTTCACCGTAATGGATGAAGTGCACTACCTGGCCGACCGGTTCAGGGGAGCGGTGTGGGAAGAGGTGATTCTGCACCTTCCAAAAGACGTGCGAATCGTCTCGCTGTCGGCCACCGTTTCGAACGCCGAGGAGTTTGGCGCTTGGCTCAACGAGGTTCGCGGCGAGACCGAGATCATCGTCTCTGAGATCCGCCCGGTGCCGCTCAATCAGCATGTGCTGTTCGGCGACGAACTGCTCGAGCTCTTCGACGCCGGCGGCGCAGCTAAGCAGCGGGTGAATCCCGAGCTGGTGCAACGTCACGCCAACAAGATGCGTCAGCCAATCAACAAGCCGATGCGCGGCCGACGCGGACACCAGCCTCATTTTGACCGCAATCAACCGAGGGTGCCGAAGGTATCCAAGCCAGAAGTGGTCGAAATTCTCGACGATGCCGATTTGCTGCCCGCCATCTTCTTCGTGTTTTCGAGGGCGGGATGCGAGTCTGCGGTCAAGGCCTGCCTGCACGACGGCCTCCGCCTGACATCCAAAGAAGAACGCGACCAGATTCGGGCCATCGTCGACGCGCAGACCTCGCAGATTGCAGACGAAGACCTCGCGACCCTGGGCTACTTCGAGTGGCTCAACGGACTCGAGCGGGGAGTGGCGGCTCACCACGCCGGAATGCTGCCTGCCTTCAAAGAGGTCGTCGAAGAGTTGTTCTTGCGCAAACTGGTGAAGGTCGTATTCGCCACCGAAACCCTAGCCCTAGGCATCAACATGCCGGCGCGCACGGTGGTGCTCGAACGCCTTGATAAGTACAACGGTGAGGGCCGCGTGCAGATCACGCCGGGGGAGTACACCCAGCTGACGGGTCGCGCGGGTCGCCGCGGAATCGACCCCGAGGGTCACTCCGTGATTCAGTGGTCGGCCAACCTCGACCCGGCCGCGGTGGCCGGTTTGGCGAGCCGTCGCACCTATCCACTCAACTCTTCTTTTAGACCTTCGTTCAACATGACGGTGAATCTGGTTGAGGCATTTGGGCGAGACCGGGCCGGCAAGGTTCTCGAGACCTCTTTCGCCCAGTTTCAGGCAGACCGTTCTGTGGTCGGGCTCGCCAAGGGAATCCGCGAGCGCGAAATTTCGCTCTCTGGCTATCAGCGCTCGATGGAGTGCCACCTTGGCGACTTCACCGAGTATGCGGCCATGCGTCGCGAGATCAGCGACCTTGAGCGAACGCTCTCGGGCGGGCGGCCACGCGGAGAGCGCGGGCAGGACATTCGGCAGGTCAAGGGTCGCCACGCGCTCGAGGCACAACTGGCCGACCTGAAGCGCCACATCAAACGGCACCCGTGCCACTCTTGCCCAGAGCGCGAGCAGCACGCGCGCTGGGGCGAGCGGTGGTTCAAACTTCGCCGCGAGACCGATGCCGTGCTGGCCCAAATCGAGGGCCGCACCAACCAGGTCGCCAAGACCTTCAACAAGATCTGCGACCTTCTTCTCGAGCTCGGATACTTCGTTGGCGAGGGCGACTCGCTCGAAGTGACCGGCTGGGGTCGTCAACTGAGTCGCATCTATGGCGAGCGCGACCTGCTGGTCTCTGAAGCCCTGCGCCATGACCTCTGGCGAGGCCTGGATGCGCCCGGCATGGCCGCGATGGCGGCCGCTCTGGTTTATGAGGCCCGCCGTGACGACGACGAGTTTCGCCCACGACTGCCAAAGGGCAACTTCGAGTCGGTCGTCTTGGCGACCATCGAACTGTGGGAAGACCTAGAACTGAAAGCCAAGCAGTACCGACTCGACAAGACCTCTCAAATTGACCTCTCGTTTTGCATGTCAATGCACCGCTGGGCCTCAGGCGCAAGGCTCGACACCGTGCTGAACGAGGCAGACCTGCTTGCCGGCGACTTCATCCGCTGGAGCAAGCAGGTAATCGACCTGCTCGACCAAATTGCCCAGTGCGCAACTGGGACGGTAGCCGACAATGCCCGCGCCGCAATCGACAAAGCCAAGCGCGGAATCGTCGCCTACTCGTACTACACCGGCCTCTAAGGCTTAGGCTTATCTAAGTCCCGTCACGGAGGTCCAACATGCGCTGGTACTGGCGTGTAGCTATGGCCGCATTAGGTGGCCTAAGTTCCTATTTCGCCTACCCGTCACCGGCACTCTGGCCCCTCATCTTCTTGACAGTCCCCGTTATCCTCGCCTCGATTCGAGGGGCAAAATTCTGGGCAGCGGTGGGCCTCGGCATCATCGCCGGCTTTTGCTTCTACGCCGCCCAAATCACTTGGATTAGCCAATACCTCGGACCGCGCCCACTGCTGATTCTGGCCGGCGGGCAGGGCCTTCTAATGGGCCTCTTCCTCGGCATCATCGCGGTGGTTTGGCGACGCCTCGACGATCGCCTAACCGGCCCGTGGCGCCACATCCTGCCACCGTTTGCCGTGGCCTGCATCTGGATGCTGCGCGACTGGATCTCGAGCAACTATCCTTACGGCGGCTTCCCTTGGACACGACTCGCGATTTCGCAATCGAACTCGCCACTTGCCAAGTGGGTTTACTTCGGCGGCATGGGGCTGCTGACTCTCATCATCGTGATCACCAGCGTGCTGATTCTCGAGAGCATACGCTCTTGGCGGGCAGGCAAACGCCGATGGCAGATGAGCCACGGAGCCATTGCGGTCGCGATTCTCTTTGCGGTGCCGATGGTCACCGTCGTGCCAACGAACGCCGAAAACGGCTACCTGACCATCGGCGGCGCACAGGGTAATGGCAAGGCCGGTCTCTTTGCCGTGCACGCGCGCGGCGAGATCCTCATGAACCACATCGAAGCAACTAGGCGACTGCTAGCCAAGGCCGACACTCCGCCGCTAGACCTCTTGGTCTGGCCCGAGAACGGTGCCGATCTCAGTCCTCTGAACGAGCCAGATGCCAATGTCCTAATGACCAATCTGGTGAACTCCGAGGTCAAGGCACCGCTCATCTTTGGAACGCTCTGGCAGCGAAGCGACAAGATCTACAACTCATCGATCATGTGGGAGCCGGGCAAGGGCGCTACCGACTGGTACGACAAGAAGATCTTGGTGCCCTTTGGCGAATACCTCCCAGACCGCGCCTTCTGGTATCCGGTGGCGCCAGACCTAGTCGACCTGATTCGCGGGCATTGGACCCCTGGAACGCGCGAGGGAATCTTCAAGGTCAAGGGCAAGCCTGTCGGCACGGTCATCTGCTTCGAGGTGTCAATGGATTCCAACTGGCGCGACCTGATTGCCGAAAAGGCCGAGGTTGTGCTCGCCCAGACCAATAACGCTGACTTCGGCCACAGCGACGAGGCATACCAACAGCTCGCCATCGCTCGCCTGAGGGCCATCGAGAGCGGGCGTTCGGTGGTCAACGTTTCAACCGTCGGCCCTTCGGCAATCTTCGCGCCAGATGGCTCTGAGCTGGCGGCCATCAAGGCCTTCACTCGCGACGGACTCTGGGCAAAGGTTCCGCTTCGCACCTCAATCACGCCGGCAATGGTAATCGGCCCGCTGACCGACCGCGCCTACAACCTTTTTGCCCTGGTCTTCATTCTGTTTGGCGGTCTCGACTGGCTGCGAAGCATCCGCCGCCGGCGAGCACAGCGCCGCAACGCATGACCGCACTGGTAGTCATGCCGACCTTCAACGAGGCCGGCAACATCGCACACATCCTCGGCGAGGTTCTTCGGCACGCTCCCGAGGTCGAGATCCTCGTTGTCGATGACGCGAGCCCCGATGGAACCGGCGCTATCGTCGATAAGCTTGCGGCCGCCAACACCCGCATCCACGTTCTGCACCGAGAAAACAAGGATGGCCTCGGACGCGCATACGTGGCGGGTTTCGAGTGGGCACTGGCCCGAGACTTTGAGTTCGTCTGTGAGATGGATGCCGACGGGAGCCACAGACCTGAGGACCTTGGATCACTGCTTGCAGCGGCTGGCTCGTCTGACCTAGTTATCGGATCGCGCTGGGTTTCTGGTGGCAGCGTGCTCAACTGGCCGGCATCGCGCAAAGCAATCTCGCGCATCGGCAACAGCTACGCGCGAGCCTTGCTCGGCTCAAAAATCAACGACATCACCGCCGGGTTCAGGGTCTACAAGTCTCAGACGCTGCGGTCCGTGGATTTCGGGGGAGCAGTAGCCCACGGCTACGGCTTTCAGGTTGAGATGGCAAGGCTGGTCGAGCGAGCGAAGCTGCGCGTGACCGAGGTTCCAATCACGTTTATCGAGCGCACCACGGGCGTCTCAAAAATGAGTACGGCAATCGTCGCCGAGGCCATGTGGCTCGTGACTAAGTGGGGAATTGCGCGCCTGTTTAGGGGCTAGTTGTCGGACTTGCCGCCGGCGCGACGAGCGCGAATGTAGGCGAGGCGCTCCTGAAGAATCTCTTCGAGTTCCTCACGGCTCCGACGCTCAAGCAGCATCTCCCAGTGCGAACGAGGAGTCTTGATTTCTTCGATGTCAATCGCGATTTGCTGGCCATCCTCGATGCGAACGGCCTGAAGGTTGCACGACTTGCACTGCCAGGTCTCTGGCAACTCTGCGTCTGCCGAAAATACCATCGCGCTGTCGTGGCCTGCGCCACAGCGATAGACGAGGTTCAGGCGGGGGGAGTAGGCAACACCTTTTTCGCTCTCGAGGCTCTGAGTGCCGAGGCGCATTCCGCGCATAGTTTGGTTTGCCATTTTGACTCCTGCTCTAACGCGCCTTTAGGCGCAACCCTGGGCTAAACCCGAGTCCCTGGGCCACTATTCCCCGATGGCGAGGCATCTGGCCAACCGACGGGCTTGCCGCCGCAACACGGGGCGGGCTAGGGGAGTAGGTGTTCGACGGCGAGATCGGCCCGATCGGTCACGATGCCGCTCGCACCCCGAGAGAGCAGCTGCCGCATCTCTTCTGGCTCGTTGATGGTCCAGTAGTGAACCTCAACTGCGGCAGCCCGCAGGTGCGCCAAAAAGGTCTCACCATCGAGTCGAAGCGGGCCGACGTGACGAGGAATCTGCAGCGCGCCGACCCCTCGCAGAAGCCTCGCGACACTGTTCTTCATGCCGAGCGCCGAGGCAACCCTCGCAGTAAAGACCAGGGATGAGCCTGCGCTCGTGGCAACCTCGTGGGTCAGCATCGCGAGCGTGCGCTTGCGCCGAGCCTCGCTAAATGAGCT
>CANGNR010000018.1 GCA_947455385.1 Microbacteriaceae bacterium | reverse complement strand
GATCTCGTCATCGAAGTGGCCGACGTTGGCGACGATGGCTAGGTGCTTCATGCGCTCGACGTGCTCTGGGCGAATAACCCTGGTGTTTCCGGTTGCGGTGATGAAGATGTCGGCGGTCTCAACGACCGATTCGAGGGTTGCAACCTGGTAGCCATCCATGGCGGCCTGAAGGGCGCAAATCGGGTCGATTTCGCTGACGATAACGCGAGCACCCTGGCCGGCCATGGCCTCGGCACAGCCCTTGCCGACGTCGCCGTAGCCGGCGATGAAAACGGTCTTGCCGCCGATGAGAACGTCGGTGGCGCGGTTTAGGCCGTCTGGCAGCGAGTGGCGAATGCCGTACTTGTTGTCGAACTTGGTCTTGGTGACCGAGTCATTGACGTTGATTGCCGGAAACAGCAGTTCGCCGCGCTTGTGAAACTCGTAGAGGCGGTGCACGCCCGTGGTGGTCTCTTCTGAGACGCCAATGAGTTCAGCGGCAATGGTTGTGAAGCGGTTCGGTGCTTCGGTTAGCGACTTGCGCAGAAGCTCGAGAATGACGCCGAACTCTTCGCTGTCGTCGGCACCGGTGGCTGGCACCGAACCGGCGAGCTCAAACTCGCGGCCTTTGTGCACGAGCAGTGTCGCGTCTCCGCCGTCGTCGAGAATCAGGTTTGGGCCGATGTAGTCGGCGCCCTCTGCGGCTGCCTCAACCGACCAGTCGAAGATGCGCGAGGTGCACCACCAGTACTCCTCGAGGGACTCACCCTTCCAGGCGAAGACCGGGGTGCCCGAAGGGGCGTCGAAGGTTCCGGTTGGGCCGACGGCAACTGCCGCCGCGGCTTCATCCTGGGTTGAAAAGATGTTGCATGAAGCCCAGCGAACCTTGGCGCCGAGGTCGACCAGGGTCTCGATGAGCACCGCGGTCTGAACGGTCATGTGCAGCGAGCCGGCGATTCGAGCACCCTTGAGCGGCTGGCTGGCGGCGAACTCGCGACGCAGCGACATGAGTCCTGGCATCTCGTTTTCGGCGAGGCGAATCTGATGACGACCAGAGGTTGCTAGCGAGAGATCGGCGACCTTGAAATCGGCAGCCTGAAGGGTTGCTGGGGATGCGGGCATAACTAAATTCTAACTTCGTTTGCGGCCGAACTTGACCGCGGTCTTAGGCGCGAATTATCGAGAGAACCGCGTCTCTGAGTGAGATCATTTTGGCCTCGGTGGCAGCCTCGACGTTTAGGCGAAGCAGGGGCTCGGTGTTCGATGCGCGAACGTTGAACCACCACCAGTCGCCATCGAGATTCTTGGATGAAACGGTCACGCCGTCGAAGTGCTCGATGTCGGCGTCTGCGAATGCCTCGAGCACGCGGGCCCGAGCGGCCGGCACGTCGGCGACCACCGAGTTGATCTCGCCGCTCAAGAAATAGGGGTTGTACTGCTTGGCGAAAGCGCTGAGCGGCTGGGCCTGGTGGCCAAACTCGGCGAGCACGTGCATGGCCGCGAGCATGCCGTTGTCTGCTCCCCAGAAGTCTCTGAAGTAGTAGTGGGCCGAGTGCTCGCCACCGAAGGTTGCGTTGGTGTCTGCCATCTGGTCTTTGATTAGCGAGTGGCCGACCTTCGTCTTGACCGCGAGCGCGCCGTCTGCCTCGATGGTCTCGCGAACGATGCGCGAGCAGATGAGGTTGTAGAGCACGGTGACCGGCTGGTCTGGGTGGGCTGCGCGAACGCGCGCGATCTCGCGGCGAGCAACGATGGCGGCAACGGCCGAAGGAGTGACCGGGTCGCCGTTCTCGTCGATAACGAAGCAGCGGTCGGCGTCGCCGTCAAAGGCAAGACCAAGATCTGCCTTGTGCTCGACGACCGCGGCCTGCAGGTCGACTAGGTTCTTGGGGTCGAGCGGGTTTGCCTCGTGGTTCGGAAAGCTGCCGTCGAGCTCGAAGTACATCGGCACGATCTCGAGTGGCAGGGCGGGCAAACCGGCGTCGACACCGAGAACGGCGGGCACGGTCAAGCCACCCATGCCGTTGCCGGCGTCAATCACGATCTTGAGCGGGCGAATGCCCGAGAGGTCGACGAGTTCGCGCAGGTAGGCGCTGTATGCCGGCATGATGTCGAGCTCGCGCTTGCCGCCCACCTGTGCGACCGAGTCGATGCCCGACTCAAGGTATGCGATGGCGCGGTCGCGAATCGCGGCAAGCCCTGTGTCTAGGCTGATGCCGCGAGCCCCCGCCCTAAAGGTCTTGATGCCGTTGTAGCTCGCCGGGTTGTGGCTCGCGGTGAACATTGCACCGGCTGCGTTGAGGTGGCCAGAAGCAAAGTACGACTCGTCGGTCGAGCAAAGTCCAAGCAATACAACGTGTGCTCCGCGCGCCTGCGCCCCTCGGCAGAATGCCTCGGCAAAGCCAGGCGAAGAATCGCGCATGTCGTGACCAATCACGATCTCTTCGCCGGCGACGCCGAGCTCATCCACGAAACCGGCGCCGAGCGCCTCGACGACATCCTCGGTCAGGTCGATGCCGACCAGCCCTCTAACGTCATAGGTTTTGACGATTGCGTCCCAGTTGACTGGCAAAGGCGAATCCTCGAGCTTTCGGCTGAAATGGCGGGCGCCCTGTGCGTTCGGGCTAGGTTTCAAGTCTATCTTTTCGGCTTCTAGACTTGCCTTGTGAACGATGCTCCAATAACTCGAGGCAACAGCCGAAACCGTCACGGGCGCTCGATTCGTCGCATCCTCTCTGCGCTGTATCAGCCCACGGTGCACTCGTTCACCATCGAGCGCGTTGTCTCTTCAACCTGCGAGTTCTTGAAGTCGGCCTGGCCCGAAGAACTGGCCCGCTTGGCCTGGCGCATCGAAGACGCCCCCGCGCTATTGCCAGACGCCAAGCAGGTTCGCCGCTGGGCTGTGCAGCGCGACACCTTCACGATCATCATCTATCGAATCCCGATCGAGCGCCTCACCCACCACCGTCGAGCAGACCTTCTCGACGAGAGAATGCACATTGAGCAGTTTGTGTTCACCGCCGTTGGTCACCTGATCGGCAAAGACCCGTTCGACCTAATTCCGGATCACCTGCGGCACTAGCGAACCGTGACCGAGGTGGTCACCGACCGGTTGCCTTGGTTGATCAGCGGCACGACCGCGAGCGTTCCATCCACGTCGATAACCATGGATGCCGCAACCGGCACCGAAGCCTCGAACGAAACTCGCGTGCCCTGGTCGATCTGCACTGTGCTCTGAGCGCCCGGTGCAATTTTCAGAGTCTTAGTGGTTGCACCGAATCGCACCGAAACCTCGGCCGAGGTGGCCGCAGGGTTCACGAACGATATCTTCGAGATGCCGGAGCTTGCCACCGCGATCGAGCCGGTCGAAATAGCCGGCACCTGCTGCAGCCACGAGTAGTCGACGACCGGCGCAGAAGTCCCGTGAACCCTAAACAGCAGCACCGACGCGGTGACCGGCACGTCAGAGGTGAGCTGGGCGCTGTAGTCGCCATCCTTGAGGCCAGAGATTGGAACATCGACGGTGCTCTGGCCCGCAACCGAACCCTGAAGCACGGTGCCAAACGGCGTTGCACCCTCACCGAAAATCTGCGCGGTGAACTTCGTCGGCTTTGAACCTCGGTTGTTGACCCTCAAGACCATCTGGATGTCTGAGTAGGCGCTGCTCTGCTTCTTGAGCGCCGCTGCGGCTGCGGCACCTCGCACCAGGACGCCTGGGATAACAGCGCTGCTGACCGAATCGCTCGGGGCGGCCTGAATCCAGTCGAGTCCAGCGGCTTTTGTTCCGTGCACCGTGCGCTGCTGCAAGAAGGCGGCCACGCCAGGGCCGTTCGCGATGACGCGGATGGAGAAGGTCGGGGCGTCGGGAATCAAACCGTTGAGCGAAATCACCTGCGCGGTGCTGGCCGACACGGCTAGGTCGGTCAGGTCTTGACCGCCGAGCCGACCGGCCGACCCGTATGCGATGACTCGAACCGACGAGTCGACCTTGCCGGGGTTTACCACCGTTAGCAGAGTCTCATGCCCTGTCGTCGTGTCTCCGCCAATGAGGGTCGAGTCGGTTCGCGCCTGCAGGCACGAGGTTGCCGCGAGCCCGCCGAGGGTGTCGGTCGCCGAGAGCTGAAGCTGCATTGCGGTCATCCAGTTTGAATCTTGAACCGAGCCGGCCGAGTCTTGGCGCTTGGTGATGATCTCGAACTTGGAGGTCTTGACCTTTTTGGGGCTGGTGCCAATCGCATAGATCTTGGCCGCACCCGCGTGCACGATCTTCGACAGCGAGGTGCCCGAGGTTCCGCCGGTTTGATAGAGGCCGCCAGGGCAGGCGAGCCTGAGCTCGGCAGCGGGCGATGTTGCCGTCTGGGCCGTTGGCAATAGCCCGACCTGCGCGTGCAGACGAGGCAGCACGAACGGCGTGGCCACGGCGAGGGCCGCGATGGTGAGCAAAATCAGAATGCGCTTTAGCATCAGGCCTCACCATCCGGGGCGGCGAGGTCATCGAAGATCGCGCTGCCCTTGGCCGAACGGCGGCGAATCGAGGTGGTGGGAATCGCGAGCAAAACGAAGATCACGACTACCGCCAACTGCACTCCCTTGGTGAGCGACCAGAGTTTGTCGGAGCTACGGTCGATGGCAACCGGGTGCACGCCAAGCACTCGCCAGAGGCTGCCAAACTCGGTCGAGCCCATTGCCTCGAGGCGGTTCGAAGAGTCGAGTGAGTTTGCGAAGGCCTGACGGCGGTCAATCGCTAACTGAGTCGAAGACGCGGATGCTGCGCCAGCGGAACCCGCGGCCTGCGGAATCAGAACGAATCCCACGTGCTGAGCGTCGAGCGCCTGCGAGATGCCTGCCGCATTGCCAGAGGCTAGGCGCGCGACGAGCTTGGATAGGCCCGGATACTCGATGCCGGCGCTTCTAGCCGCGAGCGTGAATCGGTAGGCGGTGCTGGCCTCTTCGAGGTTAACGCCGGTGAGCGGCAAGACTTGGGCATCGATTCTTAGCTGACTCTCGTTGCCGCCTACCGGGGTCAGCACGAGCAGGCGCTGATCGTTGCCCTGCTCGGCGTTGGCCTGCAGAATCGCCGGTACAGTGCGGCCGTCGCCCCAGTGCAGGGTATCGCTGCCACCCAAGAGCTGCATCGCACCAGGTGCCGCCGACGCCACCAGGACCAACCCGACCAGGGTGGCGAGCCAGCCGCGCGAACTTGACGCGTCGAGAGTCACGGCTGCCGCGGTAAAAACAATGAGCGAGATGGCCGCCATCCAGGGGGTCTGCGACCCGTGCACGACCGCCGCCGTTGATGAGGTGCCGATGCCGAAGCCAACGAAGTTGAGCTGCCCAAAGATTGCCGCGCCAGCAGCGAGAAGAATCGCGAGCAACCATGCGCCGGCAACTGAGCCGAACCTTCGAGTGAGCAGGGCCACGAGAGCGAGCGCTGCCGCGAGTGCTGGGGCAACGATGAGCCAGGCCGTCGGTTGACTAAAGTCCAGGGCACGCACCTGCGAGATCGAGTGGCCGCGAAGTTGGGCGAGCAGCGCCCAGACTCCGAGCGGGTCGACGTCGCTGGCAACACCGGGGTCGGCAAGCGCGGCGGTTGGGTGGCCCAGACCGACCGCGAGGTACCAAAAGTAAGGGCCGAATAGTGCGGCTAGCGGAAGCGGAGTCCAAATCAGGTAGCCGATGCGACGTGGTCGCACCGCCATGACCCAAACGAGGGCAAGGGCAAGGGCGGGAATCAGGCTTGGCGAGGCCGCGCCAATCATGGCGAGCAGCAGAGCCGAGATGGCCACCCAAGACCAGGTCTGCTGGGTTGCGCGAGACGAAAAGAATCGGCCGAAGCCGGCGGCCCTGGCAATCGCCACGCCAAACAGGGGCAGCAGCACGCCGGTCAGCAGGGCTGGCAACTGCCCGTTCGCCTGGGCTTCGAGACTCGCGAAAGACAGCGCGTAGGCGACGGATGCGAGCGAGCGAACCCACGGCCGGGCCGAAACCAACCCGACAAACTGCCAGGCCGAGACGAAGGCCAGGGTTGGCGCGAGCCAGACAAAGACGGTCAGAGCGAGTGTCGGCTGCCACGGCGTGACGCTGCCGATAAGCAGAAGATTCCAGTTGAAAGGGTCGCTCGGGGCCGCAAAACCGCCGCCCAGCGGCAACCAGGATGAACCCGTGCGCACAAAGAGGTCAAGCCAGTTGTTTGCCAGCGGGTAGAGACCGCCGCCCACCACGGCGACTCCGCGCGGCCAGAACTTGAAGCTCGCGATGGCGATGACGGCAATCCACCAGAGCCCGCCAGATGCCAAGAAACTCTTTTGCTCGCGACGTTCGAGCAGGTGCAGCTCGCCTCGCCTGAAGGCCTGAAGGTTGGCTACTGCCTCTTCTTGCTCAAACTTGGCCCTAGAGCTGGCTTTGACCTGGCTTCTGGCGGCTCGAAGCGGCTTCAGCGAAGAAATGCCCTTGGTGGCAGGGCGACGTCTGGAGCGCAGCCGACCAAAAATCGTGAAGAAACCCCAGAGCGAAGAATCGATCTCGCCAATGATGCGGTCTGGTCGCTTCGCGAGCAGTCTGCCGGCAACGCGGGCAAGGCCGAGGGCCGGCAGAAACAGCCAATAGAGCAGCGCGAGCGGCAACGGCGAATAGACCATGCGCAGGTGCACGGCGGCGCGCAGCATTGCCGAGTGCGGCGAGGTGCGCAGCCATCTGCGGGGTCGCTTGCCGGCAAGCGACAGGCCACGGTGGCGCACCTTGGCCTCGGGCACCACGACGACCCGGTGGCCAGCGAGGCGAGCTCGCAGCGAGAGGTCTAGGTCGGCGGCAAGCGCAGGTGCTGAAGCATCGAGGCCACCGAGGTCGCGATACACATCCGCACGAATCAGCGCGCCGGCCGTGCCCACGGCCATGACATCGCTCTCGTCGTCAAACTGAGACTGGTCTAGTTCGCCGTTGATGAGGCTAAATGGGGTTCCGCCGCGGGTCAGGCTGAGCCCCATCTGCATGATGACGCGGGGCTGCTCCCAGTCGAGTTGTTTTGGCCCGGCTATGGCAACCGACGGGGCAAGCTCCACGGTCTGCAACAGTCGCTCGAGGGCATCTGGCTCTGGGGCGCTATCGTCGTGCAGCAGCCATATCCAGGAGGTTTGTTCGTTATCCAGGGCCGCCGCAACCGAGGCCGCGAGGCCGGTTTTGTGAGGCAGTCGCAATACCTCGGCGCCGTATTCTTTGCGCACTAACTCGGCGCACTCCGCGCCTTGAGAGGTGTCGACGACGATGATCTCGTCTGGTGCAACGGTCTGCGAAGCCAGAGACTCCAGAGTGACGGCCAGATATTCCGGCTCGTCATGGCTCACTACTACGGCGGTGACCGTCGACTTCATGTATTCAGCCTATTGGCCGCCCCTGTTAGGCGCGCTTTTTCAGCTTGCGACGCTCGCGCTCCGAGAGGCCGCCCCAGATGCCAAAACGCTCGTCGTTCTTGATTGCGTAGTCGAGGCACTGTGCCTTGACGTCGCAGCCAGCACAGATGCGCTTGGCGTCGCGGGTCGAGCCGCCCTTTTCAGGAAAGAACGCTTCAGGATCGGTCTGAGCGCAAACTGCGTCAGCCTGCCAGGCTAGAGGATTGGTTTCGCCGTCGGAATAAGCTCCGGCAACGCCGAGCTTGACAATGTCGACGAACCAGTTAGCTGGAACCTGAGCACCGCCGTTGGTGTTGTTCTCGTACAAACCATGTCCCCGTTCCGAGACGCCCTAAGCGCCTCGAGTAATAACTTCTTGGGTGTAATTACACCGATGTCATTCGCTCGGTGTCAAGTCGAGTATTCCCAAGTTTCAAGCCCGAGTCGAGGTTTGACCGCCCCGCTATTCTTGAAGCCATGACGGTTTTGGTGACTGGTGGCGCTGGCTACATCGGCTCGCACGTAGTTCGTGCCCTGTTATTACGCGGAACTCGCGTTGTTGTGGCCGACGACCTATCTGCCGGCATCCCAGCCAGGGTGCGTGGCCTAGACGTTGCGCACATCGATCTGGCCGCCGCAGAGGCCCCAGACGTTATTCGAACTGTTATAAAAAATCACTCGGTGACGTCTGTAATTCACCTCGCCGCCCGCAAACAGGTCGGCGAATCCTTAGAAAAACCCGAGTGGTATTTTCAGCAAAATATTGGCGGACTTGCCAACCTGTTGACCGCGATGCGGCTCGAGGGAGTCGACCGTCTGGTGTTCTCTTCTAGCGCCGCCACATACGGCATTCCCAACGTCGACAGTGTGACCGAGGATTACCCGGGTCGCCCGATCAACCCCTACGGCGAGACCAAGCTGGTTGGCGAGTGGATGGTGACCGACGCCGCCAAGGCCTGGGGTCTGCGCGGCACCAGCCTGCGCTACTTCAACGTTGCCGGCGCAGGGGCTGCCGAGCTAGCCGACACCGCGCTGGCAAACCTGATTCCAATCGTCTTCGCCGCCATCCGTGCCGGCAAGCCAGCGACCGTGTTTGGCACCGACTACCCCACGGTCGACGGCAGCTGCGTTCGCGACTACGTGCACGTGCAAGATCTCGCCGAGGCGCACCTGGCCGCGCTCGACTACCTCGACGCCGATGCGCGAACCCACTCGGTATTCAACGTGGGCACCGGCCGCGGCTACAGCGTGCTCGAGGTGCTCGCCGAGATCAAGCGCGTGACCGGTATCGACTTCGAGGTCAACCTGGCCGAGCGCCGAGCCGGCGACCCACCTTTTCTGTGCGCAGACGTTTCGCGCATCAAAGAAACACTCGGATGGTCGGCTCAGCGCGGACTCGGCGAAATCGTCGAGTCGGCTTGGGCTGCGCTCAACTAGTTAGCGCCCGGCTTCGCGCTAGAGAAGGCTCGAGGCGATGAACACAGTGCCGCTGCCCGCCAGTGTGAACAACCGCGCGTCGGCCGAAAGATAGGCTGCCTCGCCCATGCGCAGGCTCTCGAACTCGCCGAGGCTCGTGCTGACGGTGACCTCTCCCCCGGTGCAAAGCAGCACGCAGTCGCTCGGCAGGTTCAAATCGGCAAGGATGCTCGAGCCACCAAGGTCTGCTCTATAAAGAACAAAGTCTTCGACCGGTGTCTCGAATCGAACCAAACCATGCGCCAGCTCGGTGGCATCCACGAGTTTGGGCTCGCCCGGCTCGAAGTCGACAACCGCCGAGAGCTCAGCGACATCAACGTGCTTGGGGGTTAGCCCGCCGCGCAAAACGTTGTCAGAAGAAGACATAATCTCGATTCCGAGGCCGCTCAGGTAGGCGTGTAATACCCCGGCCGCCACAAACAGACCCTGGCCCGGGCGCAGCGAGACGCGATTCATCATGAGCGCAACCAAAACCCCCGGATCCCGCGGGTGCAGGGCGGCCAGGGTGGCCACAAGTTGGCGGTCGGCCGACTCAAGAGGTGCGGCAGCCAGGGCGCCAACTACCGCACCAAAGTCGCCGGTTTGGCCGAGTGCGTCGGCAAAGATTTGCTGGATGCCGCCCGGTAGCAGTGACAGGTAGCGCTGCCCCAGGGCTGCGGTTTCGGCGTCGGCACTGGCCGCCATGATGCCGAAGATCGCCTCTAACTGCTCTGCCGGGCGAAAACCGCAGAGCGCCTCAAATGGCGTGAGCGAAACGAGCAACTCTGGCTTGTGCTGCGCATCCTTGTAATTTCGAACCGCCGAGTCGAGCGAAATCTGGGCCGCGTTCTCGCGCTCGAACCCGGCGCGAGCCTGAGCCGCATTTGGGTGAGCCTGAATCGAGAGCGGCTGCCCCGCGGCAAGAATCTTGAGCAAGAAGGGCAAACCGTCGGCCCCGATTACCTCGGCGAGCGATCGGCCGTCGGCGGCAACCACCGCAGGCGAACCAGGATGCGTGCCAAACCAAACCTCAGCCATTGGCGAGCCGGTCGCCGCGATGCCGAAGTAGTCGGCGATCAGGTTTGGCGAACCCCACGCGTAGTCGCGCGCTTGGTTTTCAATCTTGAGAATCATTACCCCTCAATTGTTTCGGTACCCCAGCCGAAATGACCACGTGAAACGCCAAAACTCGGTCAATAGACTTATCGAGACAGGAGGTGAGCATGAACGCCCTGACTCAGCCAATCGACATCATTACCGCGAGGCAAAACCCCCGCCGATGGGCCACCTGGCTCGCCTACTTCGGCTTCTTCAAGGTGATGGCATCCGAGGCCTTCTTGTATCTGATCGGCTGGCAAGCCTGGACAGTTCTGTCGGCCATCTATTTCTTTGGCGCGGTTTGGTTATTGGTCAAAGAACGCCGTCGCGACGTGCTTAGCCAGATGCCGTGGGCGCTGCGAGCGCTGCTGCTTCTGATGCTTCTGAGCCTCGGCTGGACCAACTATCCGATGTACACCGGGATGGGCATTCTCGGCCAACTCACCAACACGACTTTTGCGCTGTTTCTGGTGGCATTCTTCTCTTGGCGCGAGCTGCTGAAGATTCTGGCCGGCGTTCTGCGCTGGGTGCTTTGGGCTTCGCTGGCATTCGAGCTAGCGGCGGCGCTTTTTGTGCACGGGCCAGTACAGCGCATCTTCGGTCGCCACTACCCAGGCCCTTTGCCGGCTAACCGCGCCGACTACTGGGTTCAGGGCGACATTCTCAGCGGCGGTCGCTTTCAGGGTATCCTCGGCAACGCCAACCTAGTTGCCAACGTGGCGATTCTTGCCATCGTGGTCTTTGCCATCGAGTGGAGTCTGCGCGAGGTAAAGCTGGCGCTTAGCCTCACGTCGATGGCGTCTGCCCTTGCGGTTTTTGTGCTCTGCCAGTCGGGTGGCGCGGCATTTGCACTGCTCGCGATGGCGCTAACCGCTGTCGTGGTTTTCTTGGCCGAGGGCCACGACCGAGACACCCGACACCGCTACTATCGCAACGCACTGGCCTCCGTTGGCGCGGCATCGCTGGTGGTGCTGCTGTTTAGGCGACAGGTCTTTGGCTTCATTGGCAAGAGCCCAGACATGACCGGCCGAAGCAAGATCTGGAAGGCCGTTCAGGCACTCATCGACCAGCGGCCCGTTCAGGGTTGGGGCTGGATTTCATCGTGGATGCCCGACGCCAAGCCGTTTACTAACCTGATCGTGCTCAAGGGCGTGCACTACTACAGCGCCCACAACTCGTTCTTAGAGTTCTGGCTGCAGATCGGAATCGTGGGCTTTGGCCTGGCGATTGCTCTCGTGATTCTGACCTTCGTGCGGCTCTGGCGCATCGGAGTGCGCCACACCAGCAAGCTCTACCTCTGGCCGGTGCTGGTGTTCGTCGGCCTGATCGTGCACAACCTGATCGAGAGCCGACTGCTCATCGAAAACGGCTGGGTTCTCTTCGTGCTCTTTATCGTCAAAGCAAACGACCCGATTGACTCGCTCGAACCGATGGGCGTGCCGTCAAAGCGGGTTCAACGTCGTCAGCAGGGCAAGCTCAAGGTCTAGTCGAGATCAACTCGGATGGCGAGTCGATCACTACCGGCTTGGGCTTGGGCTTGGGCATGATGGCCGGCTTTCCGATTGGAATCTGGTCGGCAAACGCCTGAGTCACATCTCGCAGCCCCACGCTCTTGCCGCGAAGTGCGGCCAACATCGCCCAGTTCTTGACGAACTGTCGTTTGCCGCCGGTCACCATCCAGCGTTGACCGTCTGGTGTGCGAATGAAGCGACCAAACGCGGTGGTCGAAATGTTCAGGTTGCGGCAGGTGGAAACGTTTAGCGCGCTCGGCACGCCCGGGTAGTGGCGGGCCAGCTTGGCCTCGATTGGGTCAATAGAGCCGCCGTCATAAACCAGGATGTTGCCGGCGCAGCTCACCTTGAGCGGCGAGACCGGAGCCTTGATGTCGTATCCGCTCAGGTCGCTCGGCAGCTCGACTCGCGGCTTTGCCAAACCGAGGGCCTGCACCTGCTGGGTGGTGATCGGGCGCAACTCGCCAAGCCCGTCGGCCAGGTATGTCTGCTTGGTGGCCTTGTTGACCACCGTGGCCGCGGGGCCGAAAACCTTGGCACCCTGAACCACCAGATCGATCGCAGAGTTTGGGATCATCTGGATCTCAGACATTGCAACGTAGGTCTTCAGCAGCGCCCTGTCTTTTGCCCCGACCACTGCACGCGCCGTCGCTCCATCGATGAGATAGATGGATGCGCCTGGGCCAGACTCGACCAGCGCTGGCAAGATCAGGTAGTCGGCAACATCTGGAATCCGATTCAACACCGCATCGGGAATCAGCGGCGCAAGAGCCACCAACTTCGACAGATCGCTAACCTTGCGCTTGCCCATCGGGGTCAGCACGTAGCCCTGACCGTCTCCGCCGCGAACAATGCTGCTGATAGTGGTGTGCGAGTCGACCTGGCTGAGACCCTGAGTCGAGAGCGAACCGAGAGACTGCTTGAACCAACCACCGAAACTTACATCGGCAAGCGTGCTCGCGGCAATTTGAAAATACTGACCGCCAACATAGAGGCCGGTGCTGCCGTTGGTGCGGTTGCTGACGATGGTGTTGTCTGTGGCGATCGGTGGCCCCCACGGCAGGCTGCTAAACGCACTGAGTGGAGCCACACTGAGAGACGGCAGGGTGATGCCCGCGGCGATTGCAGAGTCACTGTCGAGAATCTCGCGCTTCACGCCGTTCTGAATCAAGAAACGGTCGACCCCGTTGCTCGAAATCAGCTGGGTGGCCGGCCCCGCAGTGGGCAACGCGTTCAGCTGATAGGAGGTTAGTTGAACCGCTCCGGCGCACACGTAAGACAACTGGGTCGCAATGGCGCAGGACGCAATTGTGTACTTTTTGCCCTGGGCAACCATGTAGAGCTGGCCGGTAGCGGCCTTGACCAGCTTGGTCAGTTCACCGCCATCCTTGAAAGAGTCAAGGTATTGCTGCGAGATCTGCCCGAGCGGGCCGAGAGGCGCAAAGTCGCCAGAGAGCGAAGGCGCACTCAGGTGGTACTTGGTCTGATCAACGATCAAATAGGCGTCTGATGTTGGGCTCTGCACCAAGAAGCCACCGGCAATCGGCGAGCCAAACCAGTCGCTGTAGAACCGCCAAAAGTTGCGGTTTCCGTAGGCGCTGCACGAGTCGCCGCTGCCATAGAGGTGAGCCAGCGCCGCGTCGTTGGGCGTGTAGGGCGTGTAGTAGTAGAGCGAGGCGGTGGCCTGGCTCTTGAGCATGAAGCTCTTGCGGCCGCACGAAGCCTTGGGGCTGTAGGCGACCGAGATTTTAGAGCCAACCTTGAGGTAGGTGAAAGAAGACTTCGGGTTGCCATACCAGTGCAGCTGGCCGGCCGCCTTGTAAAGCTGATTGAACAGCCCCGACCAGACCTTGCCGCAGATCGCGGGGTCACTATCTGGGCAGCCGTAGCCGAGCGCCGCCCGATACATATACGGCGTGGGGTTCGGGGCCTGAACCAGGCCCTGCTCCTTTTGCAGAGTCACCAAGAGAACGCGCGGGTTGATGTGGCAGGCGGCTGCAACATCGTGGATGATCATGGCTGCGGTCTGGTCGGTCTTGGCTGGCAGGTCGGTGCACTTGCCATCCTCGCCCTTCTTGGCGGGGGTGTCGGAGTGAAAGTCTTTGAGGCACGGTGTCTCGCCGTAGTTCGCCTTGCAGTTTGGCACCTGCGAGTTCAAGAAGTTCTGAATCTGATCGACCGTCATCGTGGTGAAGTCATAAAACACGGTGTCGGTGATGATCAGGCCCGGGTCGAACTGCGACCCGCTAAGTGCGCTGGCCGGTGAGGTGGCGCCCGGCATCACGCTCAGCCCGACTGCAACCAACAGCGCGGTGGCTGCGAGCCCAATCAGCGAGCGGATGCGGCCGAGCATTAGAGAGCAGGAACCGAATTCGCCGGGCTCAAACCCTTATAGGCGTCTGACTCATAGCTGACGACGGCACTCAGCGAGCTGGTCGTGAAGAACGCGGATGGAATCGACAGCGCAAAGCACTGGGTGGTCGAAACGTTCGACTCGGCCGATGCCGAGACTGTCTTGGTGACCGAGCCGCCGGTTACGGTGAGGGTGCACTGACCGCCATCCTCGCTGATGTTAGTGACCTCGGCGATTGCTGTGATCGAGGTGCCGTCGTTGCTGAGGTTGATGATGTTGACGGTTGCCTTCTTCTTGGGCTTGGCCGACTCGGTCGGTGAGCTCGAGACCGTGGGAGAAGCGGATTCGGTCGGGGTCGCCGACTTGGTTGGTTCGACGGTCGGAGTCGCCGAGGTGGTCGGCTCTCCGGTGGCTCCCCAGTTTGGATAAAACACCGAGCAACCGCTCAATGTGATCGCGAGTGATGCCGCCGCGGCCGCGGTGGCGATGGCTTTAGTGAAGTTGCGCACGAACTCATCCTTTCGGCCGAATTGAGCCGTTTTGGGGCGAATGACCCCAAATTAAGACTAAGTTCGGGCCTCTGATTTTGGGCTTATTTGGCCTTTGCCAAGACCGTTTTCACAGCGTGGTGAATGCGCGTGAAGTCCGGGGCATCTGGCTGATAGAGCGGCGGAACCAGCTCGAGCGACTTGATGCCCTTCTTTGACTTGGCCTTGATGGCGAGGTCAACCAGCGATGCAACCGACTGCTTTGGAATGTTGGTCTTGAGCAGCGATTCGCCGGCCGCCGCGATGGCGTCGAACTTGGTCACGATGTTGACGATATTGACCTGGGCGAGCAGCGCGTTCTCGACCTCGCGCTGACGCTGCATGCGGGCGTAGTCGGTTGAGCCGTGGCGCGAGCGGGCATACCAGAGAGCGTGAAAACCATCGAGGTGTTGCTTGCCCGGATGCAGCCACTCGACCACGTCACTCAGGTCGTCACGCTGGCCGTTGATTGGCAGACAGTTATCGTGCGAGCGCACGTAACCGCCGATGGGCAGACAGTGTTTGACGGTCATGTTCAGCCCGCCAAGCGCGTTGACCAGCTTGGCGAAGCTCTTCATGTCAATCAAGATGTAGTAGTCGATTTTCAGACCGGTGACGCCTTCGACGGCATCCTTGGTTGCTTCTACACCCGGGGTCGAATGGTGGGCGCGCGCCTTCGGATACTCGTAGGCGTAGTTGTCAGAGACCTTCTTATAGATGGCGTTGATCAGGTTGCCCTCGGTATCCCAGTAGCCGCCCGGGTAGTGCTTGTGCATCGGCGACCAGGATGGAAACGGTGCGTGCTGAAGGTTGCGCGGTATGCCGATGTTGACCACCGAGCCGGTCTTTGCGTTGATGCTTAGCACCGAGATCGAGTCTGGGCGAAGGCCAAAACGGTCGCTGCCCGAGTCGCCGCCGAGCAACAGCACGTTGTAGCGATTGTGGCTCGGGTTCATCTCGCCGCTGTTGCGGAACACCCGCGAGAGCACGGAGCCTGCGCGGGTAGTGATGTTGGCTGTGCCGAGCATGCCGACCGCCGGCAGCAGCCCAACGAGCAAGAAGGCAACCAAGAAGACCCAGCGGGCTCGCGGCCCGGTGCGGCCAACTCGAGCTAGGCGAATGGTGTCGAGGCTGAGAAGGCCAAAGACGAGACCGAACACAACCAGCAGCCAGCCCACGACGGCGAGTCCGGTCTGGTTCGTGAACATCCAAATGAGGGCGACTCGATTGACCAGCGCGGTCGCGACCAGAGCCGCAATGGTCAGCCAGCCGAGCAGCGTGACGACGATGCCAACGCGGGCGAGCCGCTTGCTGCCGGCCACCAGCTGGGCCGAACCAGGGATGAAAAAGTTGAGCACCAGCAACCAGCGGGCACGTCGACGCATCTGCGCCGGGGTCGCCTCGGCGAAGTTTCTAAAAGTGATCGGGTTGGGCGAAGGCTTGCCCTGGCGGCCAGAACCCAGCTTGCCTAGATTTGAGATTTCAGCTTCGCATTCTTTTCGGCGACAACGGCGGCGAGCGATTCGGTGTATTCGGCGAGGCGCTTGCTTAGCGACTCGTCGAAGGCGCCGATGATGCGAGCGGCAAGGATGCCGGCGTTCTTGGCCCCGCCAATCGAGACGGTGGCAACAGGAATGCCCGCTGGCATCTGCACGATCGAAAGAAGAGAGTCGAGCCCGTCGAGCTTGGCGAGCGGAACCGGCACGCCGACTACGGGCAGTGTGGTGACCGATGCGAGCATGCCCGGCAGGTGGGCTGCGCCACCGGCACCGGCGATGATGACCTTGAGGCCCCGACCGGCGGCGGCCTTGCCCCACTCGATCATGCGTTCTGGGGTGCGGTGAGCCGAGAGAACCTCGACCTCGAAGTCGATGCCGAACTCCTTGAGGGCTTCGACGGCGTCAGACATGACCGACCAGTCTGAATCTGAACCCATCACAACGCCGACTAATGGCTGAGGCATCTGGCACTCCAATCTTTACCGCTCAATTTTAGGTTGGGCGGCCGCTCTTGCGCGGCAGGCTGGGGCGTGGCTTTTAGCCGAGCAGGGCCGCGGCGATAGAGCGGCCCTCGGCGAGCGCTGCCTCGGCGTCTGGGCCAACCACGGTGACGTGCCCGAGCTTGCGGCCGGCTCGCGGAGCCTTGCCGTAGTGGTGCACCTTGGCGTTCGGGTGTTCGGAGAGGGCGTGCCCGTATGCGCCGACGATATCGCTCGAGTCGTTAACGCCGAGCAGGTTGATCATGACCGCTGCCTCGTCAACCAGCTCGGTCGAGCCGAGCGGAAGGTCGAGCACGGCACGAATGTGGTTCTCGAACTGGCTGGTCTTTGAGCCCTCGATCGAGAAGTGCCCAGAGTTGTGCGGGCGCATCGCGAGCTCGTTGATCACGAGCCGCCCGTCGCGGGCCTGAAACATCTCGACCGCAAGCACGCCGGTGACGCCGAGGCCGTCGGCGACGCCGCGCGCGATGTCAGCCGCCTGGTCGAGCAACTCGCGGTCGGCGTTTGGCGCCGGGGCAATAACCTCGGCGCAGACGCCGTTGCGCTGCACGGTCTCGACCAGCGGCCAGGCGGCCCACTCGCCACTCGGGCGGCGGGCAGAGAGCTGCGCAAGCTCGCGAACGAAATCAACCTTCTCTTCGGCGAGCAAACTGCCGCCCGCCTTTGCGAGGCCATCGGCGCTCAGCCAGTCGGCGGCGTCGGCCGACGAGCGCACGACGCGCACGCCCTTGCCGTCGTAGCCACCGATCGG
>CANGNR010000017.1 GCA_947455385.1 Microbacteriaceae bacterium | reverse complement strand
TCGTCACCGAGCGGCTTGGCGTGCGGAACCTTCGCCCCGAGCACCTGCGCCACGATGTCGCGCGCGATCGTCTGCGCGTTGAGGCCAATCGCATCCATGATTTCACCGCGCGAAGCGTGGTTGATGAACTCGTCTGGCAGGCCCAGCTCGTTCAAACCGGTGTCAACCTGAGCTGCACGCATCTCTTGACGCACGCGGGTGCCGATTCCGCCAACCTTGACGCCGTCTTCGATCGTGACGACCAAGCGGTGGTCTCGGGCCAGTTCGACCACGGATGACGGCACGGGCACAACCCAGCGAGGATCGACCACCGTCGCGCCGATTCCCTGAGCAGCCAGTAGGTCGGCAACCTGCAGACCTACTCGGGCCATGGGGCCGACGCAGAGGAGCAGAACATCCTTGCTAGGCGACTGCTTGAGAACATCCACGCCATCTGCAAGGCGGGCAACAGCCTCGATGTCGGAGCCAATGGCACCCTTGGGGAATCGCACGACGGTCGGGGCGTCATCAATCGAAACTGCTTCACCCAGTTCTTCTTTGAGTCTGGTTTCGTCACGCGGTGCAGCGATTCTCACACCGGGGACGATCTGCAACAACGCCAGGTCCCACATGCCGTGGTGACTTGGCCCGTCGGGGCCAGTGACTCCAGCACGGTCGAGCACGAAGGTGACGCCAGCCTTGTGCAGGGCGACATCCATGAGCACCTGGTCGAAGGCGCGGTTCATAAAGGTCGAGTAGACCGAGACGACCGGGTGCAGGCCACCGAACGCCATTCCGGCCGACGAAGCGACCGCGTGTTGCTCGGCGATGCCGACGTCGAAGACCCGCTCAGGAAACCTCTTCGCGAACTTGTCCAGGCCAACCGGAATCAGCATCGCGCCGGTGATACCGACGAGCTTCGGGTTTAGTTCCGCGAGAGCGACAATCTCATCGGCAAATACCGATGTCCAGGATGGCGCTCCGCCAACCTCGAGTGACTCACCGGTAGTCGGGTTGATCTGGCCAACGGCGTGAAATTGGTCGTCCTCGTTTAGCATCGCCGGGTCAAAGCCGCGACCCTTTTGGGTCATCGCGTGCACGATTACCGGGTTGGCATACTTCTTGGCCTGGCGCAGAGCCTGCTCCATGGCTTCGAGGTCGTGCCCGTCGACGGGGCCGATGTACTTGATGTCTAGGTTCGGAAACATGCCCTTTGGGGCTAGCGCGCCCATCAGGCCCTTGCCCGCTCCCCTGGCGGTCGAATACGTGAGACGACCGATGAGCCCGAAGCGCTCGAAGAAGCGCTTAGATGAGCGGTACAGCTTCGAATAGGTCTGGTCTGTGCGGATCGAGTTGAGGTGGCGGGCCAGGCCGCCGATGGTTGGCGCATACGAGCGACCGTTGTCGTTGACCACGATGACCAGCTTGCGATCGTTGTCATCCGTGATGTTGTTTAGGGCTTCCCAGGTCATGCCGCCGGTTAGAGCGCCGTCGCCCACGACTGCAATCACATAGCGGTCATCTTGCTTGGTCAATTTGAAAGCTTTGGCGATGCCGTCTGCCCAAGAAAGCGAGGATGAAGCGTGCGAGTTCTCGACAACGTCGTGAACCGACTCGGAGCGCTGCGGGTAGCCCGCTATGCCGTCCTTTTGTCTGAGCGTGCTGAAGTCCTTGCGACCGGTCAGGATCTTGTGCACGTAGGACTGATGCCCGGTGTCGAAGATGATTGGGTCTTTGGGCGAGTCAAACACGCGGTGAATGGCCACTGTCGTCTCGACCACGCCGAGGTTTGGCCCGAGGTGTCCGCCGGTCTTTGCGACCGAGTTCACCAAAAACGAACGGATCTCTAGGCAAAGCTCCGCCAGCTCGTCTGGTGACAGTGCGTCTAGGTCGCGTGGACCATTGACTCTATCGAGGACACCCATGTGAGGCTCAACCTTCAGTCGCGCTCGGCTATTTCAACCGAAGCAACTTTAGGCTACGAGGCTCCTGAGCACATACTGCAGAATGCCGCCGTTTCGGTAGTAGTCAGCCTCTCCAGGGGTGTCGATGCGCACCTCGGCGTCAAACTCAACGGTCGCCTTGCCCGGCTTTGAAAACTCTGATGGCTTTGCGGTGACTCGAACGGTCTTCGGAGTCGTGCCGTTGTTGAGCTGAGCAATGCCCGAGATGTCAAAGACCTCGGTACCGTCTAGGCCGAGGCTCTCGGCATTTTGGCCGGCCGGGAACTGCAGCGGAACCACACCCATGCCGATCAAGTTGCTTCGGTGGATGCGCTCGAACGACTCGACGATGACCGCCTTGACGCCCAGCAGGCTGGTTCCCTTGGCTGCCCAGTCACGCGACGAGCCAGAGCCATACTCCTTGCCGCCAAGAATGACCAGCGGGGTTGCCTGCGCGATGTAGTTGGCCGACGCGTCGTAGATGAATGCCTGTGGGCCGCCATCCTGGGTGAAGTCACGCGTGTAGCCGCCCTCGATGCCGTCGAGAAGCTGGTTCTTTAGGCGGATGTTTGCGAACGTGCCGCGAATCATCACCTCGTGGTTTCCGCGGCGCGAGCCATAGGAGTTGAAGTCCGAGCGAGCAACGCCGTGCTCGGCGAGGTACTTGCCCGCTGGCGAGTCAGCCTTGATCGAGCCTGCTGGCGAGATGTGGTCGGTGGTGACCGAGTCGCCGAGCTTAGCTAACACACGAGCGCCAGAGATGTCGGTGACGGGGGTTAGCTCGAGCTTCATGCCGTCGAAGTATGGTGGGCGGCGCACGTAGGTCGACTTGGCGTCCCAGGCGAAGGTGTCGCCGGCGGGGGTTGGCAACGACTTCCAGCGTGCATCGCCCTCGAAGACTCCTGCGTACTGAGTCTTGAACATCTCTGAGTTGATTGACGAGTCGATGGTCTGCTGAACCTCTGCCGGGGTTGGCCAAATGTCAGCCAAGAAGACGTCGTTGCCGGCGGCGTCTTGGCCGAGGGCCTGTGACTCGAAGTCGAAGTCCATGGTTCCGGCAAGCGAGTAGGCGATAACCAGCGGAGGCGAGGCTAGGTAGTTCATCTTGACGTCTGGGTTGATGCGACCCTCGAAGTTGCGGTTGCCCGAAAGCACTGCGGTGACAGCGAGGTCGTGCTCGTTGATGGCCGCCGAGATGTTTTCGTCTAGCGGGCCGGAGTTTCCGATACAGGTCGTGCATCCGTAGCCAACGAGGTTGAATCCGAGTGCGTCGAGCGAGTTGGTGAGACCAGCCTTCTTGTAGTACTCGGTGACTACCTTCGAGCCTGGCGCGAGCGATGTCTTGACCCAAGGCTTGGCCTTGAGACCCTTCTCAACAGCCTTCTTAGCCAGTAGGCCTGCTGCAAGCATGACCGATGGGTTCGAGGTGTTGGTGCACGAGGTGATGGATGCGATCGCGACGTGCCCGTTGTCGACCGCAAAGTCTTCGCCGGCTACTGCCGCTGGCTTGTTGCGAGCGTCAGAGTAGGTCTTGATGTCGCTTTCGAAGGCCGACTTGGCATCGCTCAGGAGGATGCGATCTTGTGGGCGCTTAGGTCCGGCGATGCTAGGAACGACGGTGCTTAGGTCGAGCTCAAGGTACTCGCTGAAGCGAGGCTCGCTGGATGGGTCGTGCCAGAGGCCCTGGGCCTTGGTGTACGCCTCGACCAGGTCGATTTCTTCTTCGGCTCGGCCGGTGATGCGCAGGTAGTCGAGCGTGACCTCGTCGATCGGGAAGATCGCTGCGGTCGAGCCAAACTCTGGGCTCATGTTTCCGATGGTGGCTCGGTTAGCGAGCGGCACAGAGCCTACGCCCGAACCGTAGAACTCGACGAACTTGCCGACAACCCCGTGCTTGCGAAGCTTCTCGGTGATGGTCAGAACCACGTCGGTTGCGGTTGCGCCGGCCGGAATCGAACCGGTGAGCTTGAAGCCGACCACGCGAGGAATCAGCATCGAAACAGGCTGACCGAGCATGGCCGCCTCAGCCTCGATGCCGCCAACGCCCCATCCTAGGATGCCGAGGCCGTTGACCATGGTGGTGTGCGAGTCGGTGCCCACGCAGCTGTCTGGATATGCCTGAATCTCGCCGTTGATCTCGCGAGCCATGACTGTGCGGGCAAGGTACTCGATGTTCACCTGGTGCACGATTCCGGTGCCTGGCGGAACAACCTTGAAGTTGTCAAACGCGGTCTGGCCCCAGCGCAAGAACTGGTAGCGCTCACCGTTGCGCTCGTATTCGAACTCGACGTTGCGCTCGAATGCGTCAGCAGATCCGGCGACGTCGATGACAACCGAGTGATCGATGACCATCTCGGCAGGCGCAAGTGGGTTGATGCGCTTTGGGTCGCCGCCGAGGGCAGAAACAGCCTCACGCATGGTCGCTAGGTCAACAACGCATGGAACTCCGGTGAAGTCCTGCATGATGACGCGGGCAGGACTGAACTGAATCTCGGTGTCTGGTTCAGCGGATGCATCCCAGTTGACCAAGGCGTTGATGTGGTCGGCTGTGATGTTTGCGCCGTCTTCGGTGCGCAGCAGGTTTTCGAGCAGAACCTTCAGGCTGAATGGCAGAGTCTTTGCGTCGACCGAGTCGAGACGAAAGATGCGATATTTCTTGCTGCCAACCTCGAGAATCGAGGATGCACCGAAACTGTTGACCTGAGACATACTGCTAGCTCCTAATTGCGCGAATCACTCTCAAAGTTACCATTCGCAGGCTTGGTAATTTGGCTTCGCACCAGAAGCCACGTGAACCACATGCACAGAGCGTAGAGAGGGATTCCCATAACCTCTCTTGCAATGCCGAGCGCGAGCAGATTGCCCGAAAAGTAGAAGGGCAACTGCACCGCTAGACGCCCACCGAACAGCAACACCCAGATTGCACTCGCGTATGTGTAGCGCCTTCTAGCAGCGGGGTCTTTGTGCCAGGACTTGGCCGTCGAGTTGAACAGTGAAACGATTAGACCGATTATCGGTCGTCTGACCAGGATGCTCAGCAGAATCACTGAACCGTAGCCGACGTTAGTGAAGAAGCCAGGCACGAAATATGACGCTGGCTGGCTTGGGTTTGACAGAGGCAGATAAACCGCAACGGCAATTCCGACAGCACCTGCCAACGCCTGCACAACCGAACGCTTCCTCAAAATTTGGGCGATCAGAGATGCTATGGAGAGCGAGCCGGCGATCAAAACAGAAATCAAGACGCTCTTCGTGAAAAGAAAAACAGCAACGTAGGCGGCCGCGGGAATCGTGGTTTCAATCAACCCGACGACCCCGCCCATGCTGTTCAAGGCCTCACGCGCGTCAAAGGTGTACTCGCCAGATTCTTCGTCTCGCTTGATGCCTAAGGAGTTCTTTTTGGCTGCCTCGCTCAAAGGATGCTCCTGAACTCGGCTGGAATAGCGCCGGCTGGAACTGCGAGCGGGAGCATGTCTCCGGGAGGCAACGGGGTCTCGCCACGAACCACGACCAGCGAGCGAAACAGGTCATCCAGGTCTGCGGCACTCAGCGAGTCACGAACAGCTGCCCCTCGAACGATGCCCTTGAGAAACCAGCGTGGTCCGTCGAGGCCGATAAATCTATCGGTGCGAGTAGCGACCTTTTGACCCTGGTTGTCGAGCACGGGCAGGTGAGCCAGTAGCTCGGGTCCAAACGCGCCAACCGTGAATTGGGCGTCGCCGCCCTGCGCAGAGACAGAGGCTTTGAGTTGGTTGCGAACCTCGTGCCAGAGTCCCTCGTTGCGAGGGGCGGCAAACGCTTGTAGCTGCAGGGTCGAATAGTTGAGCTCGAGAGTTAGGGCCACAATCTGACCGGCGTCGTCGAATTCGACGCGCTTGGCAATGTCGGGTCGGTCTGGAACAAGTATCGAACCGAAGTCGACCATCGGAATGTTTGCGTTGAACTCACTCGAGTCGAGGGGGCCCACGGTTGACCTGTTGGGTGGTGCCGACTTGCCATTGCCCAGGTAGTTATCGACCTGAGTCAACTACGACCTACCAGACGAGCCAAAGCCACCGGTTCCGCGGTGCGAGTCGGGCAGCTCTTCGACTCGAATGAATCGAGCCTGCTCAAACTTCTGAAACACGACCTGGGCGATTCGATCGCCGCGGTTGACCGCGAAATCTTCATCCGAGGAGTTGAAGAGAATGACGGCAACCTCGCCTCGATAGGCAGAGTCGACGGTGCCCGGCGAGTTCATGACCGTGATGCCGTGCTTTGCAGCGAGGCCAGAACGCGGATGAACCAGCGCGACGTATCCGTCGGGAAGCGCGATTGCGACCCCGGTCGGAAAGGTAGCGCGGCCGCGAGCCGGAACAACTCCATCGACGCGCGAGCGGAGGTCGGCGCCGGCGTCGCCCGGGTTGGCGTATGCGGGCGCAAATTCGTCGTCACAGACGAGGAGAACAGGAAATTCAGACATCACCAAGAGCGTAATCTAAAGGCGATGAAAAACTCTGGAGACTTGACAGAAACCTACAGTGAGCGGCTCTGGCCAAGCCCTTGGCTGCTCTTGGCAATCACGCCACTTGGAGCTGCGATCTGGTTGGCGACGCTGCCATTCATCCCCGGATTTTCACAGACCCTCGGTGTGCTGGTTGTCGTAGCCATGTGGTTGGTGCAACTGACCAGAGTGGCGAAGATTTCGGTCTCGAAGGATTTTTTGCAGGCGGGACCTGCCAAGCTGCCCATCGCCGCAATTGGCGAACTCAGAGTCCTTAGGGGTTCAGAAGCTCTCGCTGCTAGAGGGCCGCAGTTGAACCCGGCCGCTTTCAAGCTCTTTCGCGCGGGTGTGCCGATATACCTTTATGTCGAAGTCGAGGACAAAAACGACCCGACGCCCTACTGGCTAATCGCATCGCGGCAGCCGGAGCTGCTTGAGAAGGCTCTTCGGCTAGCGATCGCCTAGGCGTCGCATTCGATGCAAACTGGGCCACCCTTGGTCTTGCGACCAAGAAGCGAGTGATGCTTAACGATGAAGCACTCAACGCAGGTGAATTCATCTTCCTGCGGCGGAATCACGACCACATCCAGGTCGTCAGGCAGGGCGTCGTGCAGTCCGAAAGCGTCGAGGTGGTCGCCATCCTCGGAGTCAATTGACGAGGCAATCTTGTCTGGTACGCGTTCCTTAATCGCCTCGATCGACTCGGTATCGTCGTCGTTCTTGCGGGGAGCGTCGTAATCGGTCGCCATTCGGGAAACCCTTCGTCCTTGGTGTTTGGGCGTGCATAGTGTGCAACAGATGTTGCCCAATAGCAAACCTAAACGCCGCAGTGGCGCGAAATTCTTCCTAGATTCGCAAGATTGCTTCATCGTGTCGCGTGGCGATTGCCACCGCTCGAGCCTTGGTTGGTGGCAAACTTTCTCTCAAAGCGGAGGTTTCAACATGAAAGAAGCGCAGTTCGTCGAGTCCGACGGTGAATACGTAATTTTCGAAACCAAGGATGGCAAGTTTCGCGCGGCCCTCGATGAGGCACTGCGCGCCGCCATCCGCAAGGCACCGAGCTCGCCTGCCGACCAGCCCATCAGCCCGCGCGATATCCAAGAGCGCGTTCGCGCCGGGGCCACAGTCGCAGAACTGGTAAAGGCCACCAAGGCAGACACCGCATACGTCGAGAGCTTCGCCCGTGCTGTCTTCGAAGAGTTGGACCACATCGTGGCGACCGCCCGCACGGTTCGCATTTCGGTCACCTCAGACAAATTCAACGAGGTTGTCGATGCAGAGTTTGGCGCGGTGATTCAGGCCCGGGCAGAGGCCGCCGGTGCTAGCAACTTCGCGTGGTCGAGCCGCCGCCCAGCCGGTAGCCCCTGGCTGGTATCGCTGAGTTTTGACCGCGGTGGTCAGAGCCAGGTTGCTGCCTGGAGCTTCGACCCACGCAAGTTCTTGCTCTCCCCCGAAAACCAGATCGCCGCATCACTCGGTGCAAACCAGTTAACCGGTGACGTTCCGATCCCCCGCCTGCGCTCGCTGGCCGACACCCCCAACGGGTTCGAGATGGCTAGCGAGCCAGAGGTTGCCGCTGCTCCAGCCGCGACCCAGAAGACCGAGAAGATCGATCGCGTGATTCCGCTGGTTCGAACCGAGACCGCACCAACCGCGATCGTGAGCCAACCCGACATCGCAGAACCGCCAACGCAGTCGAACAGCCTCGCAGAGCTCTTCGGAGGCGCCGCGCCCACCACAGATCTGCTTGATGTGCTGGCCAAGAAGAGAGCCTCTGCCGACCAAGCTTCGGCTCAGGCGGCCGCTGCGATCGACGATATGGTCGAGGCAGTCGACGAGGATCCTGGCTTCGAAGAGTCGCAGCTCAACGAACCAACTACCGAGCCGATTGCTCAGGTTTCTTCAGACGGAGCAGAGCCGCGCACAGGCTCGATTGATACGGTTCGCAAGGGGCGCGCAAGCATTCCATCCTGGGATGAAATCGTCTTTGGCACCAAGGGCGACGAAGAGGCCTAGTAGGCGCCGAACCTCAGCAGCGGAACCTCGAGTTCTTCGCGGCTGACCGAGCCGTGGTGACCAATCATCTCGACACTCTTGGGATTGCAAAAACGCCTGTCGTAGATAGCCCACTTCGAAACCGCTAGCACCACGACGTCGGGAATCCGAGCCTCTGTTGCCAATGACGTGCCTCCGAAGCATCCCGCGGCTATGAGGTGGGCTCCGGTCACTGCAACCACGCCGGCCGGCAAACGCTCAGAAATAGCCTCGGCAGTTGCTGTTGGGTCTTCCCCCTGCTTCAGGTAGACATAGTTGACCCTCGGGTCGCCGGCTACCGCCTCGAAACCCTCAACCGCTGCGCCGAACTCATCCAAGTAGATGTGATTGGTCGTAGGCACGTCGATCACACCGTGGTCGGCGGTCAGGAGCAAACCCTCTCCCTTTCGAAGCACACCCGCAAGATTCCTAACCTCCGAGTCGAGTGCCTCGAGAAGGTCAATCCATGAGTCCGATTCCCAGCCTCGGCTGTGTGCAGCCTGATCGAGCTCTGGAATGTATAGGTAGACGAGGTTGCCGGCCGTGCGCACTAGCTTGGCGGCCTCTGCGAAGCGGGTCTCCATCGATTTTGCAGCAACGTACTCGGCGCCCCGCATAAACACTTCTGTGAAGCCACTGTTGGCGTAGTCGGGTGAGCCTACGAAGAATACCTTCTTGCCGGCGGCGTTGGCTCGCTCGGCGACGGTCTCGCTGGGCTGCCATGTTTGAGGTACGACTTCGTCGCTCCATCCGCTGAGCATATTCAGCACGGATGGGCTGCCATGGCCCACGACTGAGTATCCGATAATGCCGTGTTCGGCCGCGCGCAACCCAGTTCCAAAACCGGTCAGCGAGGTGGCCGTCGTGCTCGGAAAGTCGCACAGGATGGGCTTCGACGCGGCGTTGAGGCGACTTAAGAACGGAGCGTGGCCGGCTCTTGCCGCCAGATTGTGCCTCCCAAGTCCATCCACGAGAATCACGATTGCCGAGCGGGCCGACGGCAGGTTTAGCGGGTTTGGCTTGCCCGACAGAGAGTCGAGTGCGCTCGCAAACACAAGGGACAAAGTCCCTAGAGATTTGGGAATCGCGGGTAGCATCGAAGGCATCTAGACAAGTCTGCCACAGCCAAAACTCAAGGAAACATGGATCAGCAACTGCCCGAAGAGCGAATCGTCGACATCGACCTCGCCAAGGAGATGCAAGACTCGTTCCTCGAATATTCCTACTCGGTGATCTACGCGCGAGCCCTGCCAGATGCCCGAGACGGCCTCAAGCCCGTGCACCGTCGCATCGTCTATCAGATGGGCGAAATGGGGCTGCGACCAGACAAGGGCCACGTCAAGTCGGCTCGTGTCACCGGTGAGGTAATGGGCAAGCTGCACCCTCACGGCGATGGTGCAATCTATGACGCTCTGGTCAGAATGGCCCAGGATTTCAGCCTTCGCGTGCCCTTAATCGACGGCCACGGAAACTTCGGTTCGCTCGACGATGGTCCCGCGGCAGCGCGATACACGGAGGTTCGCCTGGCGAAGTCATCCTTGCTTATGAACGAGGGCCTCGACGAGGATGTCGTTGATTTCAAACCGAACTATGACGCGCAGCTCTCTGAGCCCGAGGTTCTGCCGGCGGCTTTTCCGAACCTCCTGGTGAATGGTTCGAGCGGCATCGCGGTTGGTATGGCCACCAACATCCCACCGCACAATATGCGCGAGGTGATAGCGGCCGCGAGGCATTTGCTGAACAACCCTCAGGCATCCAGCTCAGACCTGATGAACTTCGTTCCCGGCCCTGACCTGCCGACCGGTGGAATCATCGTCGGCCTCGATGGGATTCGCGACGCCTACGAGACCGGTCGTGGATCGTTCAAGACCCGCGCGCGAGTTTCGATCGAGAGCGTTGCGCCTCGCCGGTTGGGCATCGTGGTCACTCAGCTGCCCTATGGCGTTGGGCCAGAGAAGGTCATCGAGAAGATCAAGGAGGGCGTCAACAACAAGAAGCTGCAGGGCATCTCGGACGTCTCCGACCTTACCGACCGAAACCACGGCCTTCGTCTGATCATCGAGATCAAGACCGGATTCGACCCTCAGGTAGTTCTCGACCTGCTGTATCGCTACACGCCGATGGAAGACTCCTTTGGTGTCAACAACGTTGCGCTCGTGAACGGCAGGCCGGCGACGCTTGGCCTGCGCGACATGCTGGGCGTCTACCTCGCGCACAGGGTCACCGTGACTCGCCGCCGCAGTGAGAACCGACTTGGCAAGCGCAAGGCTCGCCTGCACCTGGTTGAAGGTCTCATGGTGGCGATTCTGGGCATCGACGAGGTCATTCAAGTCATTCGCACCAGCGACGAGGCTGATCAAGCCCGTCAGCGACTCATGCAGGTCTTTGATCTGAGCGAACTCCAGGCCGAGTACATTCTTGAGCTGCGTCTGCGACGCCTCACGAAGTTCTCGCGCATCGAACTCGAATCCGAGAAGTCACAGTTGGAGTCAGAGATCGCTGCCCTCGAGACGATTCTCGCCAGCGACCTCGCACTGCGCGATGTCGTATCGGCCGAACTCACCGAGGTAGCCGAGCAGTACGGCGACGACCGCCGAACCACTCTTCTAGAAGAATCCGCGGTCGACCGTCCCGTGGTCGGCAGAGCCGCGGCAAACGTCGACGCCCAACTGGCCGACTCCCCCATCGATGTGGTGGTCACCTCGAGCGGTCTCATTGGCCGCGTCGAGCAACAGACATCGGTGGCCGAGGTGGCGCAAAAGCGCAAGAAGCACGATGCCGTATCTCGCCTATTCGCAACGACGACGCGAAGCGATCTCGGCGCGATCACTAGCCTCGGGCGCTTGGTGCGCATCCACGTTGGCGATGTGCCAGCCTGTGGCGCGCAGTTCGAGTCATCCGTGGCCGTCAGCCTGGCTAAGTTTCTCGGTCTCCCCCGAGGCGAGAGCGTCGTGTCGGTTCTCGGGCTCGACTCGGCCGATTACCTTCTGGCCACCAAGCGCGGCCAGATCAAGCGCGTGACGCCCGATTTTCCGGCCAAGGAGTCATTCGAGGTCATCGTTCTGAAAGACGGCGACGAGGTTGTCAGCGCTACCCCAGTTTCTGACTCGGATGAAATTGTTCTGGTCACCACCGATGCCCAACTCCTCAGGTTTAGCGCCTCGGGCATTCGCGCCCAGGGCCGAATCGCCTCCGGCGTTGCCGGCATCAACCTTGCCGATGGCGCGTCGGTTCTTGCAGCTGGCGTCGTGCCGGCCGGAGGCGAGGCCTTCGTCTTGACCGCCGCCAACAGCGATGCAGCAATTCCGGGCACCGATCCGGGTTCTGCCAAACTCAGCGTTCTCGAGGAGTTTCCACCCAAGGGCAGGGCGACCGGCGGCGTGCGCGCACACAAGTTCATTCGCGACGAGAATCAGATCTATTTCGCCTGGGTCGGCACCTCGACGCCCAAGGCGCTTACGCCAGATGGCAAGCCCGCGAACATACCGTCGGAGTTGTCGAAGCGCGACGCTTCTGGCGCTCGCATCGACAGCGTGATTGGTTCGGCCGGAATATAAGGCTCCGCGAGTACGCCGCTAGTGTCAAGCCACCGAATGGGGCCTTTAGGCGTCGATTCTCGCGCTATCGAATTCGTCGGCCGAGTCAATGATGAAGTCTCGGCGTGGTGCTACTTCGTTACCCATCAAAAGCTCGAACACCTTGTCTGACATCTCGCCATCTTCGAGTCGCACGCGACGCAAGAGGCGCTTAGACCTGTCCATCGTGGTTTCGGCGAGCTGGTCGGCGTCCATCTCGCCCAAGCCCTTGTAGCGCTGAATCGGTTCCTGGTAGCGCTTGCCGGCGGCCTTGAGCTTCTTTAGCAAGGATTCGAGTTCGGCCTGCGAGTAGGTGTAGACGGTTTCGTTCTGCTTCGACCCGGGATTCACGATCACGACCCGATGCAGGGGCGGAACGGCCGCGTAGACCTGACCGTTCTCGATCATCGGTCTCATGTACCTAAAGAACAGCGTCAACAACAGGGTGCGAATGTGGGCGCCATCGACATCCGCGTCGCTCATCAGAATGACCTTGCCGTATCGCGCAGACGCGAGGTCGAATGACCTGCCCGAACCGGCCCCGATTACCTGGATGATCGATGCGCACTCGGCGTTCGAGAGCATGTCTGAGATCGATGCCTTCTGCACGTTGAGAATTTTTCCGCGGATGGGCAACAGCGCCTGGTACTCGCTGTTGCGGGCAAGTTTTGCGGTGCCGAGAGCGCTGTCGCCCTCGACGATGAACAGTTCTGAGACCTCGGTCTCTTGGGTTCTGCAGTCGACAAGTTTGGTTGGCAGCGAGGAGCTCTCGAGCGCGTTCTTTCGGCGCTGCGTCTCTTTGTGAGTGCGAGCCGAGACTCGCGCCTTCATCTCGGCCACGACCTTGTCGAGCAAAAGTGATGTTTGGGCCTTGTCATCGCGCTTGCTCGAGGTGAATCTGGCGTTTAGTTCTTTGGTGACGACGTTTGCGACGATGTTCTTGACGGCTGGAGTTCCCAGAATCTCCTTGGTTTGGCCCTCAAACTGAGGCTCCGCGATGCGCACTGCAACGACGGCAGTTAGCCCAGCGACGATGTCGTCCTTTTCGAGCTTGTCGTTGCCTACCTTGAGCCGGCGGCTGTTGGCGTCAACCTGGGCACGAAGAACCTTGGTTAGCGCCTGCTCGAAGCCAGCCAGGTGTGTGCCACCCTTGGGTGTCGCGATGATGTTGACGAATGATTTTTGGGTGGCGTCATAGCCCGTGCCCCACCGAAGGGCCACCTCGACTTCGGCGTTTCGCTGTACCTCGCGCGAAACCATGTTTCCGCTTTCGTCGAGCACTGGCACGGTCTCGGTGTAGTCGCCGTTGCCCTTCAGAATCCAAGTCGACGTGAGGGCCGCATCCGGCGCTAGAAAATCGGCGAATGCGGCCAGGCCGCCGTCAAAATGAAACTCCTGCTTGGCAGCCTCTGGGCTTGAGCCGGCACGCTTGTCTTCGATGAGAAGGCGCAGGCCAGGCACCAGAAACGCGGTCTGACGGGCGCGGTCGGCCAGCTCGTCGACGGCGAACTTTGCTTCTTTGATGAAAATCTGCGGGTCGGCCCAGTAGCGAACGCGGGTTCCGGTGACGCCCTTGGCGACCTTGGCGATCTTGGTCAGCTCGCTGGCATCCTCAAACGGGGTAAACGGACTCAGAGGACTCTTGCCCTTGCTGTCGTCGAAGCGGCCGGGCTCGCCGCGCCTGAACGACATGGCCCAGGTGGCGCCGTCGCGGTCGACCTCAACGTCGAGTCGCGCAGAAAGTGCATTAACCACGGATGCACCGACACCGTGCAAACCGCCCGAAGCCGCGTAAGACCCTGAACCAAACTTGCCACCGGCGTGAAGTTTTGTGAAGACGACCTCGACGCCGCTCAGGCCGGTCTTTGGCTCGATGTCCACTGGGATTCCTCGCGCGTGGTCGCGCACCTCGACGCTGGCATCCTCGTGCAACACGATGCCGATCGAGTTGCCATGCCCCGCCAAGGCCTCATCCACGGAGTTATCGATGATCTCCCAGAGACAGTGCATTAGACCGCGGCTGTCGGTAGAGCCGATGTACATTCCGGGACGCTTGCGAACGGCGTCTAGGCCCTCTAAGACGCTTAGATGGCGGGCGGAGTATTCGGAGGAAGGCACTTGAAAAGCCTAATCAAAGGGAGCCAGATTGCCCTTGCGACACCCACAGCGAGGATTCTTCCGCCACTAGCGAACTTGCCGCCAAATGGGGAACTTCGGCCGGCGTCGTGTGTTGTCATAGTTGTCAGAAAGTGAGTCGTAATGCCAGCATCAGCAGAAGCCCAAGAGTCCGAGAACAAGACCGTTTCACCGGAGCAGCTAGCTCTTCACGTGAGCGACCGCTGTGACGCCTGCGGCGCTCAGGCATACATTCGGGTCGTTCTGCCAACTGGCGAGCTGCTCTTCTGCGCTCATCACGGAAACGAAAACAAGGCCAAGCTAGAGCCGATTGCTCTCACCTGGCACGATGAGTCTTCGAAGCTGAACGCTTCTAAGTAGTTCAGCGCAGCGCGTCCCGACGAGCGGCCGAAGCAAGAGCATCTAACTCCGCCAGAGTTTCGGGCTCTGGCGGGAGCTCAGCGCCTCGACGTTTGGCCACTTCTTCGAGCAACCAGTCTGCGAGTTGGGGATTCTTTGCGAGCAGAGGCCCGTGCAGTGTCGAGAGAATCGCTTGCCCAAACCATTTGGTCTTGAGGTCAGTGGTCGCGGTGTTTGCGTAGCCCACCAACTCGAATTCTCGGTCACCGATCTGCAAACGGTGCTCCTCGAACCTAGAACTGCGCTCCCCCGAAACGACCGACATGTTGTTGGCGGCCGCGAATCGCTCGGCACCAGATCCGATCGCTAAGCTAAGAATCTCCGCCTTCGCAACCGCCGCAAGAAGTTCTTCGGCACCTTGGATGCTCGCCCAAGCTGCAATCGAGCCGTGGCCGATCACCAGTAGGTCTACACCATCGAGATCAGACTCCGAGAATACGCCCGAGACCTCTACAGCAAGCCCGTAGGCCGCTGCGCGCTTGGCTAGCACGGAGATGTTGGCCTGGTCTCCGTTGAGGTTTAGACGGTCGGCATAGTAGCTACCCAGCTTCAGTTTCACTGACGCACCGCCTCAGGAGTCTCGAACCCGAGATGGCGGCGCATCCTTCGCATGACGTCAGCAGAAATGATGAGCGTCTTTATCCCGCTGGACGGAGCCGGAAGCGCAAGGAAAGCCTCGAGCGATGCAGGGATGTCGTCTGGAATGACCTGGCCAGGCTCTACGCCCGAATACTTCAAGAAGAGAGCGGCTTCGTTGGCGTTGTAGCCCGCCGTGATGGCGACGGCACGCCAGTCGGGCAGGGTCACCGTCCACAACCAGGATGGGTCGTGCACATCTCGTCCGATTCCGAAATAGATGCACTCGAGGTTCGAGCTGAGAGCGTCGATATTCAACTGCGTGCTGGCGGGGTTCTGCACTAGAACCAACTCAAGTCTTTGGCCCTCGACCTCGATGATTTCGCCTCGGGCAAAGACCGGAGGAATCTCATCGAGAGTCTTAGCAAACAGCGCTAGATCTGGTTCTGCAAGAAGCGTTTCGCACAGGCTGATGGCCGCCACGGCATCCACGGCAAAGTGGCTGCCTCGTGCTGGCAACGCAAAGCCGAGCTCACCTCTCGAGGTTTTAACCCGTGTGGCTCGGTCTTGCAGCGAGAAAACTTGAGTCTGGACCGCGGGCCTGGCCAGCGGGGCCGAGTAAGTCGGCGCATAGCCGAGCCCACGTCCGTGATTAGCAATAACTTCATCGAGCCCAAACCAGATGACCACGCGGTCAGAGTGTGGGGGCTTTGCACCCGTTGCGAGCTTCGATTCGAAGGCAACGAGGTTTTGGTCATCCGCGTTTAGGTGAACCGTGCCAGTGGTGGCCTGCGCAACCTTGAGCAGCTTTTCTGCAACGTACGCTGGGTCGACAAATCGGTCCAGCTGATCTTCGACCACGTTGAGAATCACGCTGTGTTTCGGCTTTACCTTTGAGACCAGCTCGGCGGCATGCCCCTCGTCCATCTCGAGAACGGCCACCTGGCCTCGCACTTTGCCGCTGAGGCTGGCCTGGGCAGCGATAGTCGAATAGAAGCCCTGCAGGATGTTTGCAGTGGTGGGGTTTGTAAACACCTCGACACCATGTGCTTCGAGGATCGCCACGGCCATCTTCGTTGTGGTCGATTTGCCGGCGGATCCCGTGATCACCACGAGGCCATCTCGAAACGAGCTCAAGACTCGATAGAGAATGCCCGGCGCGAGGCGGGCCAAAAGCACGCCTGGCAACGCCGAGCCGCCACCCTTGCGCACGCGTCGAATGCCCCAGCGGAGCAGTCTCGCGAACAGAAGGGCCGGCGCGTAGCGCATGGCTAGTTCTCGAGGAAGTCTTGCAGCAGCTGACTGCGGGACGGGTGGCGCAACTTCGACATGGTCTTCGATTCGATCTGACGGATGCGCTCGCGCGTGACGCCGAACTCCTCGCCGATCTGGTCGAGGGTCTTGGTGACTCCGTCGCCCAAGCCGAAGCGCGCGCGAATGACGCCAGCCTCTCTTGGGTGAAGCGAGTCGAGAATGCGCTCGAGCTCACGCTGAAGCATTGTGTATCCAACGGCTTCGGCGGGAACCACGGCCTCGGTGTCTTCGATTAGGTCGCCAAACTCGCTGTCGCCATCCTCGCCCAGTGGGGTTGAGAGCGAGATCGGCTCGCGGCCGTACTTTTGAACCTCGACAACCTTTTCTGGTGTCATGTCGAGCTCGCGAGCGAGCTCTTCTGGGGTCGGTTCGCGACCGAGATCTTGAAGCAACTGCCTCTGAACTCGAGAGAGCTTGTTGATTACTTCAACCATGTGCACGGGAATACGAATCGTGCGAGCCTGGTCGGCCATTGCGCGGGTGATGGCCTGGCGAATCCACCAGGTTGCGTAGGTCGAGAACTTATAACCCTTGGTGTAGTCAAACTTCTCAACCGCGCGAATCAGACCGAGGTTTCCCTCTTGGATGAGGTCTAGAAACTGCATGCCGCGGCCGGTGTAGCGCTTCGCGAGGCTCACGACCAGACGGAGGTTGGCCTCTAGCAGGTGGCTCTTCGCGCGCTGCCCGTCTTTGACGACCCACTTGAAGTCACGCTCGTCTTCTTTAGTGAGGCCCTTCGCGGTAGCAAGCTTTTCTTCGGCGAAGAGACCCGCTTCGATGCGCTTTGCGAGCTCGACCTCGAGCTCGGCGTTTAGTAGCGCAACCTTACCGATCTGCTTTAGGTAGTCCTTGACCGGATCTGCGGTAGCTCCGGTGATGGTGCCCGTCTGCATCGGAATGTCATCTTCTTCGCGATGCGA
>CANGNR010000016.1 GCA_947455385.1 Microbacteriaceae bacterium | reverse complement strand
GGCGGGCGAGTTTCCGCGCGACGGTGAGCGGTTCGGCAATGCATCTATGAGCGTCATCAAGCACCGCGACGGCGCGTGGTCGATCGTGAACTACGACCCGCACACGCTGATTCGCTAGAGCGTTTCTAGGTAGTCGAGCAGGGCCTGCGCCGACTCGTCCCAGTTAAATCGCCGCGCGTTTTTGAGGCTGGCTTGGCTCGCCCTCAGCCACTCTTGCTCGTTCTGAAGCTTTCGAATCGAGGCGGCCAGTTCGGCCGGCTTGCTGGGGTCGAAGTATCTTGCCGCGTCGGCGCCGATCTCGTGAAAGATTTCGATGTCAGAAATTACGGTCGGGATTCCCTGGCTCTGCGCCTCAATGATCGGAATGCCGAAACCTTCGTCGAAGCTCGCGGTGGCCAAGACCAGCGACTCGGCGAGAATCTGCTGGTACTGCTCGTCGCTCACTCCCCCGTGCCAGACGATTCTGTCGGCGGCTTCGCCGGCACCAGCCAGCAGTTCGCGCTTGCGATCGTCGGTCGGGCGGCTCAGCAGATGCAGCTCAAGCTCGGGCAGCTCGCGAATCGCCGCAATCAGAGTCTCGACGTTTTTGTATGGCATGTATGAGCCGATGTAGGTGACCTTATTGCGGCGCTCGAATGGCACGGCTTTCTGGGCCGGTTTCGATTCGCTGCCGGCGGCATTGAAAACCACAGCGATCTCGCCCCTGAAGAGCCGGTGCTGCTGCAGCAATTTCTTGGATGTCTGCGACACCGTAACCAGCCCATCCGCGCGATTCAACAGGATGCGCTGGGGCCAGTAAGCCAGGTGAAACGCACGCCAGGCCAGCTGCAGCCAGAGCGACAGGTCGGTCGGTGGCTTGCGGTGGCGGTAGTAAATGAGGTCGTGCTGGCTCAGCACGAGTTTGTATTTGCGGCCAGCCGAGCCGGTGGTCGACATCGGCGAATAGACAATCTGCGCGCCGGTTGGGTTGAGTGTCTTGGCGACCCTCGACTCGCTGGGCTTGGCGGGGTCATTGGCAAACACGTGTTCGACGCTCGGGTCGAGCTCTTTGAGCTGCCGCTCGTCATAGACGATTGCGGTCACCGCAACTCGCCTGGCCAGCGCGTTTATCAGCCCGACCGAGAATCGACTGATGCCATCGTGGTGGGTCAGCCGGATGAATCTGGCGTCGAAAAAGAGGCGATCGAACTGCATGGTGACTATTTCGCTAGCGACTTCACGAAGCGCCTCACGGCATCGGCGACGATGTCCGGAGTCTCGTAGTGCGTGAGGTGGCCGACGTGCCCGATGACCTCGAGACGAGCATCCTTGAAGGTCTTGACTGCCTTTTCTTGACCCTCAACCGCGGTGACCTCGTCTTCGCTGCCGGCAACGATAAGGGTTGGTTCGAGGATAGAAGCAGAGTAGTCGACGATGGTGCGCGAGATGGAAGCGTCGAAGCCTTCTACGACCACACGCTTATTGGCGAAGGTGCCGAAGTGGGTGAGGTGCTGAACGTAGATCCAGTGGCGAAAAGCCTCGTCTTTCGACTTTGTGGTTACGTCGCTCATCACGCGAATCAGAAGTTTGAAGTTGAGAACGCGCTGAGCGATGCGGGCGGGCAGCAGATTGGCGAATCGGTAGAAGAGCCAGGTTAGCCGCAGCAGAACTCGGCGGGTGCCCTCCATTGCGGGCTCAGAGACCGCATTCAACAGGATACGCGCTCGCGCCGAACCCTGGTTGCGGGCGCCCTGGCCGGCGACTAGAAGCGTGCCAAACGAGTGGCCCATCATGATCGGCTTTTCGGCCAGGTTCAGGGTCGGCAGCCAGGCGTCTGCCCACTCGAGGTAGTTGTCGATCGAGTGCTTCTTGACCAACGGCTCAGAGTGGCCGTAGCCGGGCAGGTCGGGCACTATGAGGTCGAAGTCTGGCAAGGCTCCGACGATGGCCTCTACGCCCTCGTGCGTGCCTCTGTAGCCGTGGAACATGACGATTGTGCCGAGCGATGGTTCGGTGGCCGGATAAACCCAGTACTGAATCTTAGAACCGAGCGCCGTCGATTCGCGGCGGGTTGCTCTGGCGACGGCTGCGTCGACGAGCTTCGCGGTTGGATTCGGCATGCCTTCAGTCTATTCGCGAGGGATTTTTGTGCGCAGGTTCGTCTAGCTAAACCGAGAAGTACTTGGCTTCAGGGTGGTGCAGAACCATTGCGTCGGTGGACTGCTCGGGGTGCAGCTGCAGCTCTTCGCTCAGCGTCACGCCGATGTTCTCTGGCTTGAGCAACTCGACCAGCTTTACTCGGTCTTCGAGCTCGGGGCAGGCCGGGTAGCCAAACGAATATCGCGCGCCTCGGTAGTCGAGCTTGAACAGATCGGTGACGTTGGCCGGGTCCTCGGCCGAGAAGCCAAGCTCTTCGCGAATGCGCGCGTGCCAGAACTCAGCTAGAGCCTCGGTCAGCTGCACCGTCAGGCCGTGCAGTTCGAGATACTCGCGGTATTCGTTGCGCGCATAGAGGTCGGCGGTGACCTCGGAGACGCGACCGCCCATGGTCACCAACTGGAATGGCACGACGTCTACCTCGCCCGATTCCTTACTTCGCACAAAGTCGCTGAGGCAAAGGTGACGGTCGCGGGCCTGGCGCGGAAACTTGAATCGCATGCGCTCGGTGCCCGGTACGCCGCCCGAACCGCCATCCGTGGAGTTTTCTGGCCCGTGGTGCAGAATGACGAGGTCGTCGCCGTCGCTGACCGCCGGAAAATACCCGTAGGCAACGGCGGCCTCAAGAATGCCACCGGTCTGAATACGATCGAGCCATTCGCGCAGCCGCGGACGTCCCTCGGTTTCGACTAGTTCTTCGTATGATGCCCCGTCATCGGCGCGCGATGGCTTTAGGCCCCACTGGCCCATGAAGGTTGCTCGCTCGTCGAGGTAGCCGGCGTAGTCGCGAAGTGGAATCCCCTTGACCACGCGAGTGCCTAGGAACGGTGGGACTGGAATCTCGTTTGTTGCCGAAACGTCGGAACGGTCGGGAATCAGGTCCGGCACGGTGCGAACCAGCAGGCTCTTCGGCTCGACCAAGCGCTTCTTTAGGGGCGGCAGGGTCACGGATGTGTCGCCGCGCTTGATCTTCACCAGAGCGTCCATGAGTCGAAGACCCTCGAATGCGTCGCGAGCGTAGCGCACCTCGCCATCGAAGATCTCGGCGAGATCCTGCTCGACGAATGCCCTGGTTAGGGCTGCTCCCCCGAGAATTACCGGCCAGCGCTTTGCGACACCTCGCAGGTTCATCTCTTCGAGGTTCTCGCGCATCACCTGGGTCGACTTCACCAGCAGGCCGCTCAGGCCGATTACGTCGACCGAGTGCTCTTCGGCGGCGCGCAGAATCTCGCTGATCGGCTGCTTGATTCCCAGATTGACGGTTTCGAATCCATTGTTGCTAAGGATGATCTCGACGAGGTTCTTGCCGATGTCGTGCACGTCGCCACGCACCGTGGCCAGCAGGATTCGGCCCTTGCCGGCGTCAGTGGTCTTTTCCATGTGCGGCTCTAGATAGGCGACGGCTGTCTTCATTGCCTCGGCCGACTGCAGTACGAACGGCAGCTGCATCTCGCCCTTGCCAAACAGCTCGCCGACGATCTGCATGCCCTTGAGCAGGTGCTCGTTGATGATTTCGAGCGCAGGCTTGTTCTGCAGCGCCTCGTCGAGGTCGGCCTCGAGACCCTTGCGTTCGCCATCGATGATTCGGCGTTCTAGACGTTCGTCAATCGGCAGGGCGGCGAGCTCCTCGGCACGTGACTTGCGGGCAGAGGCAGAGTCGACGCCGCTGAACACATCCAGGAATCGAGTCAGCGGATCAAAGCTCACGTTGCCGTCGGCGTCGTATTCGCGTCGGTCATAAACGAGGTCGAGCGCCGCCTTGAGCTGCTCTTCGGGAACCTGAGTCAGCGGCATGATGCGTGCGGCGTGCACGATTGCGCTGCTCAGGCCGGCCTCGGTGCACTCGTGCAAGAAGACCGAGTTCAATACGTGCCTGGCTGCCGGGCTCAGGCCAAACGAGATGTTCGAGATGCCGAGGGTGGTCTGCACGCCCGGGTAGGCGGCGTTGAGTCGTCGAATCGCCTCGATGGTCTCGAGGCCGTCGCGGCGAGTCTCGTCTTGTCCGGTGGCGATCGGAAATGTCAGGGTGTCGACGACGATGTCATCGAGGGTGAGCCCCCAGTTGCCGGTTAGGTCACGGATGAGCCTGTCGGCGATTGCAAACTTGGTTTCTGCGGTGCGGGCCTGGCCCTCTTCGTCGATGGTCAGGGCGACGACCGCAGCCCCGTGCTCTTTGACAATCGGCATGATGCGGGCAAAGCGCGAGTTTGGTCCGTCGCCATCCTCGTAGTTGACGGAGTTGACCATCGCGCGACCGCCGAGGCACTCGAGGCCGGCCTCGAGCACGGCGGGTTCGGTTGAGTCGAGCACGAGCGGGAGGGTCGTGGATGTCGCCAGGCGGCTGACCAGCTCGCGGGCATCGCGCACTCCGTCGCGGCCAACGTAGTCGACGCAGACGTCGAGCAGGTGGGAGCCTTCGCGAGTCTGCGACTTGGCGATCTCTAGGCACTCATCCCAGTTTTCGGCCAGCAGAGCCTCGCGAAACGCCTTCGAACCATTGGCGTTAGTGCGTTCGCCGATTGACAGGTAGGTCATGGTCTGGTCGAACGGCTGATGCTGATAGAGGCTCGAGAGGCCGGGCTCGCTCACCGTCGCCGGCCGGGTTGGGGTTAGGTCTTTGACCGCGGCTGCGAGCTCGGCGATGTGCTGAGGCGTGGTTCCGCAGCAGCCACCAACTAGGCCGGCTCCGTAGTCGCGCACGAAGTGGGCCTGCGCGGTGGCCAGCTCGCCCGGAGTCAGCGGATAGTGCGCGCCACCGGGGCCCAGCACGGGCAGGCCCGCATTTGGCATCACGACGATGGGAAGTTTCGAGAAGCGGGCCAGGTAGCGCAGGTGTTCGCTCATCTCGGCCGGGCCGGTGGCGCAGTTGAGCCCAATCACGTCGATGCCCAGCGCGGTGAGAGTGGTCAGGGCCGCGCCGATTTCGCTGCCGAGAAGCATCGTGCCCGTGGTCTCAATGGTGACCGAGACGATGATTGGCAGGGGTTGCGCCGCCGCGGCCATCGCGCGCTTGGCGCCAACGACGGCCGACTTTGCCTGCAGTAGGTCTTGCGTGGTCTCTATAATCACCGCGTCGATGCCGCCGTCGATTAGGCCGGCCACCTGCTGCTGGTAGGTGTCTCGAAGTGTGGCGTAGGCAGCGTGGCCGAGCGACGGCAGCTTCGTGCCAGGGCCTACCGAGCCGAGCACCCAACGTGGCTGCTCCTCGGTCGAGTGCAGGTCTGCGGTCTCGCGTGCGATTTCGGCTCCCGCGCGGGCCAGCTCATAGATGCGCGACTCAATGCCATATTCGGCGAGGTTCGCGAGGTTCGCACCAAACGTGTTGGTCTCGATCGCCTCGGCGCCGGCCTTGAGGTATCGCGAGTGAATCGACCGAATGATGTCTGGTCGGGTGACGTTTAGAACCTCGTTGCATCCCTCGTGGTTCTCATAATCGACGAGGGTCGGATTCGACTCCTGAATCATCGTGCCCATTGCGCCGTCGCCGACGACAACCCGGGTGCGAACAGCGTCGAGCAGGGCCTGTGAACGGGGATTAAACATGTGCCTCAAGTTTATCGCCGCGGGCTGTTTCACCCGCTTTGATTACTCGTTGCTACAAAGCGGAGAGCGGCCGTCGGCAGCACACCTAAAATTGCACGGATGAGCATTCACCACCCAGACCGGCCAACTCTTTCTTACGAGTTCTTTCCGCCTAAGGACGACTCGGGCGACGCCCTACTGTGGAGCTCGTTCGACGCCCTGCTAAAGACCTCGCCAGACTTCGTGTCGGTGACCTATGGGGCTGGCGGAACCAATCAGGCGCGTTCTATCTCGGTTGTCGAGCGCATGGCCCAAAACGTGGCCACCGTTGGCCACCTGACAGCTGTAGGTGCCACTCGCGCCAAGACTCTCGACCTGCTGCGCGACTTCGAGGCAACCGGGGTTGCCGGCATCCTTGCCCTGCGGGGCGATTCGCCCAAAGACAACCCGGATGCGCTTGCCCAGGGCGAGATCAAGACGGCCCTCGAGCTCGTCGAACTCTCTGAGGCCAACACCGGCCTGGACATCGGCGTCGCGGCGTTTCCTGAAATCCACCCCGAGTCGCCAGACCTTGCGCATGACATCCGTGTTTTGAAGTTCAAGCAAGACGCAGGCGCAACTTTTGCAATCACCCAGCTCTTTTTTGACTTGGATGCGTACGCGCGCTTCGTGTCTGCGGCTCACGAGGCCGGGGTCACGATTCCGATCATCCCCGGGTTGATGCCGATTTCTAACGCCAAGCAGGTGCTGCGCATGGCAGAGCTAAGTGGCGCCAGCATTCCGCCTCGCCTGCTCAACGATCTTCAGAGTGCCCAGGATGACCAGTCGGCGCGGCGGGTTGGCATGGCGTTTAGCGTTGAGTTCGGGCGTCGCCTTTTGGCCGAGGCTGCCGCGCCAGGCCTGCACATCTTCTCGCTCAACAGCCACGTCGCCGCCCTCGAGCTCGCCACGGGTGTTGGCCTCGCCTAAGCCGTCGGTTGCTGGGTCTAGTCTGGCTCTGTGAACGAATCCGCGCCTACCCTAGATCTTTTTCCGCTCCCAGCCTGGGCTCAGCGGGTGGTGGTCTTTGACACCGAAACCACGGGCCTGAGCCTCACCAACGACCGCATCGTCACCGCTTGCGCCATTGAACTCGATGCCACCGGTCAGGTTGTCGGCGATCGGCGCGAGTGGCTCGCTAACCCGGGCGTTCCGATTCCCCCGATGGCAACCAGCGTGCACGGCATCACCAACGAGATCGCCGAGCGCGACGGTAGGCCCGCGGCGGAGGTGATCGGCGAGATTCTCGATGCTCTTCGCGGTTACCTAAACCAGGGCGTCGCTGTGGTCGCATACAACGCGCCATACGACTTCACGATGCTTCACCACGAGGCAATCAGGCACGGTTTCGCTCCCCTAGACTCCCCCGCGCCGGTCATCGACCCGCTGGTGATCGACAAAAAGCTAGACAAGTGGCGCAAGGGCTCGCGCAAGCTAGAGGCGGTTGCTCCGCTCTATGGAGTTTCGCTCGACAACGCGCACACGGCGGCAGACGACGCCATCGCAGCGGGCCGAGTGGCTCAGGCCATCGCCAAGAAGTACGCCGCAGAGTTGCCGAGTGATGCCATGGCCATGCACGACGCTCAGGTCGCCTGGAGTCGCGAGCAGGTGCTCAGTTTTATCGCCTGGAAGCAAAAGACAGAGCCAGACTTTCACGACGAGCCTGGTTGGCCCGTCAAGCCAACCTAGGCCAAGACCTTAAAGCGAAAACCCCGACCATTGGTCGGGGTTTCCTAAGTTTGTCGAACCAGCGATGTTTAGCTGAAGTTCTTGTAGCGAGCGTTGAAGCGCTCGACGCGACCTGCGGCATCCATGATGCGCTGCTTGCCGGTGTAGAACGGGTGCGACTCCGACGAGATTTCAACGTCGAAGACTGGGTAGGTGTTGCCGTCTTCCCACTCGATGGTCTTGCTGCTGGTGACGGTCGAGCGAGTCAGGAATGCAACGCCCGAAGCGAGGTCACGAAAGACGATCTGCTCGTACTTTGGGTGAATGTCGGCCTTCATAGTGCTCTTTCTTGAGAAAAACTTTGGGGTTTGGTGCAATCAGCACCAAGGGAAAACTATACCAGAACCGAGGCTCGAGTGCTAGTGATGGCGAACCGAAAAACGACCGCCGTGCTTCTCGACCTCGAGCGACAGCCCGTATGCCTCAGAAAGCTTGAGCGAGGTAATGGTCGAGTCGATCTCACCGGCGGCGAAGATCTGGCCATCAACCACGATTAGGGCGTGGGTGAATCCGGTTGGAATCTCTTCGAGGTGGTGCGTGACCATGACAATCGCCGGCGCGTCTGGCGAGGTTGCGTAGTTGCCGATAACTCGGATGGTCTCTTCGCGCGATTTCAGGTCGAGGCTCGCGACGGGCTCGTCGAGCAACAGCAACTCTGGGTCGGTCATGACGGCGCGCGCAATCTGCACGCGCTTCTTCTCGCCGTCGCTCAGGGTGCCAAACGAACGGTCGGCCAGGTCGCCGAGCTGCCATTCGTTGAGCACGCGGTGGGCTCGTCGCTCGTCTACCGAGTCGTACTCCTCATTCCAGCGACCAGTGACACCGTATGAAGCGGTCATCACAGCATTCAAGACAGTTTCGGTGTTGGGGATTCGGCTAGCGAGCGAGCTTGAGGCGAAACCGATTCGGGTTCGCAGTTCAAAAACGTTGACCTTGCCGAGCTCTTCATCCAGGATGACGGCCTGGCCCGAGGTGGGCTGAATCTGAGCGGCGGCGACGCGCAGCAGCGTGGTCTTGCCGGCGCCGTTTGGCCCGATGATGACCCAGCGCTGGTCAGGCCAGACCTCCCAGTGCACGTGGTTGACAATGGGGCGATCGTTTCGGACAACCGAGACCTCGTGGAGGCGAATAGCTGGGGTCATAAAAGTAGCCTAAGCGATGCCCTGCCTGGGCTAGCCGATTGCCCTGCGATAAACCTCAATGGTTTTCTCGGCGATCGAATCCCACGAGAAAAGCTGCTCGGCGCGGCGACGACCGGCGGCACCGAATTCGGCGATTCTCGGGTTTTCGAGCATCTCGTTGAGGGCCGCGGCAAAGTCGGCGACGAACTTAGCTTCGTCCAGCGGCTTGCCGCTGCCATCCTGGAGTTGTTCGATCGGCACCAGCAGGCCGGTCTCGCCGTGTGAGACGACCTCTGGAATGCCACCGGTTGCGGTTGCCACGACCGGGGTCGAACAGGCCATGGCCTCGAGGTTGACGATGCCGAGCGGCTCATAGATCGATGGGCAGGCAAACACGGTTGCGGCCGAGAGCATCGCGATGAGCTCGGGGCGGCTCAGGTGCTTCTCGACCCAGATGACGTTGTCGCGCACCTTGCGAAGCTCCTCGACCAGGTCGGTCACCGTCTGCTGGATTTCCTTGGTGTCAGGAGCGCCGGCGCAGAGCACGAGCTGAACGTCGCTCGGCAGCTCGCGCGCGGCTTTGAGCAGGTATGGCAAGCCCTTCTGCTGGGTGATTCGGCCGACGAAGACGACGCTGCGCTGATCTGGGTTTACGCCGTTGGCGCGCACCAGGTCTGGGTTGTTAGCAGACTGAAACGCATCGAGGTCAATGCCGTTGTGCACGACGCTCACCTTGGCTGGGTCGATCTGCGGGTAGGCGCGCAGGATGTCGTTGCGCATGCCGTCTGAGACCGCGATGATGCCGGTTGCGCCCTCGTATGCGGTGCGCTCGACCCACGACGAAAGGCGGTAGCCGCCGCCGAGCTGCTCTTCTTTCCATGGGCGCAGCGGCTCGAGGCTGTGGGCGGTGATCAGGTGCGGAATCCCGTGCAGTCGGCCGGCGACCTGCCCGGCGAAGTTTGCGTACCAGGTGTGCGAGTGCACGAGGTCGGCGCCTGCGATGTCGCTGACCATGGCCAAATCGGTGGCCATCGTCTGCACTGCGGCGTTTACAGAATCAAACTCGGATGCGTGGCGATACGCGAAGGTATCGGTTTCGTCACGATCCTCACCAAAGGCGCGCACCTTCACGTCGATGTGTTTGCGCAGCACCCGCACCAGCTCGGCAACGTGCACACCAGCACCGCCGTAGATGAATGGCGGATATTCCTTGGTAATCAGGTCGATTCTCATAGCGTCATAGTAGTTGGTTTGCCGCAGATTCCCGCTAGCATTTCAGTCATGACGCGTGTATTTGGAATGGTCCTGGCCGGTGGCGAGGGTAAGCGGCTTATGCCTCTTACCGCCGACCGTGCAAAGCCTGCGGTGCCCTTCGGAGGTTCATACCGACTGATCGACTTTGCTCTGTCGAATTTGATCAACTCGGGGCTTCGTCGAATCGTGGTTCTGACCCAGTACAAGTCGCACTCGCTCGACCGCCACATCTCGCAGACCTGGCGCATGTCTCCCCTGCTCGGCTCCTACGTTGCCTCGGTGCCAGCGCAACAGCGTCTCGGCAAGCGTTGGTTCTCGGGCTCTGCCGATGCCATTTTGCAGTCGATGAACCTCCTCTCGGATGAGCGCCCAGACATCGTTGTCGTAGTCGGCGCCGACCACGTCTATCGCATGGACTTCGAGCAGATGGTCAAGGCGCACATCGAGTCGGGACGCGGAGTCACCGTTGCTGCCATTCGTCAGCCGATCTCGCTCGCCAACCAGTTCGGAGTCATCGAAGTCGACGCCAAGGACCCAACTGCCATCGCAGCCTTCCGTGAGAAGCCAAAGGACCCAAAGGGTCTGCCAGACTCCCCCAACGAGGTTCTTGCCTCGATGGGCAACTACGTCTTTAGCGCTAAGGCCCTGATCGACGCGATCGAACACGACGGCACGCTCGAAGACTCGAGCCACGACATGGGTGGCGACATCGTTCCCTACTTCGTGAGCAAGGGTGACGCCGGAGTCTATGACTTCACCTACAACGAGATTCCGGGTTCGACCGAGCGCGACCACAGCTATTGGCGCGACGTGGGAACCATCGACTCGTACTTCGATGCCCACATGGACTTGATCTCGGTGATGCCGATCTTTAACCTCTACAACAACGACTGGCCGATCTACACCCAGCAGATCAACCTGCCACCGGCAAAGTTCGTTCACGACGGCGAGGGCAACCAGGGTCGCACGACCGACTCGATCGTCTCGCTCGGCACGGTTATTTCTGGTGGCATCGTCGAGCGCTCTGTGCTTTCACCCTGGGTTCGAGTTCAATCGCGCGCTCTGGTGACCGACTCGGTTCTGATGGATGGCGTTCAGATCGGCCGCGACGCAACCGTGCGCAAGGCGATTCTCGACAAGAATGTTACCGTCGCAGATGGCGCTGCCATCGGTGTCGACAAGGCCCGCGACCTCGAACGTGGATTCACCGTTACCGACTCGGGCATCACCGTGGTCGGTAAGGGCGTCATCGTAAATCCGTGACCCGTTTGCTGGTGGTCTTCGACGTCGACTCGACGTTGATCGAAGACGAGGTTATTGAGCTGCTCGCGGATGCCGCGGGAACCAGAGCCGAGGTGGCCGCGGTCACCGACGCCGCCATGGAGGGCAAACTTGATTTTGCGCAGTCTCTGGCCGCGCGAGTCGCAACGCTCGAGGGCTTGCCCGAGTCGGTTATCGCCGACGCGCTAGGCCGCATTCGAGTGACACAAGGCGCAGAGCAGTTGATTGCCGCCATTCACGCCGCCGGCGGAAAAGTTGGCGCGGTCTCTGGCGGCTTCAACCAACTGCTCGAGCCGCTGCGCGAGCGCCTTGGCCTCGACTTCATCAGGGCCAACCAACTCGAGATCGTCGACGGCAAGCTCACGGGCAGAACGATTGGCTCGGTGATTGACCGCCCGGCCAAGGCCACGGCGCTCGCCGAATGGGCTGCCGAATGCCGCCTCGAGCCCGGCGATTGCGTTGCGGTGGGCGACGGCGCCAACGACTTGGGAATGATGGAGGTCGCAGGTTTGGCCGTCGGGTTTAACGCGAAGCCAATCATCCGCGCTCAGGCCGATATCGTGATCGGCAAGCAAGACCTCAGCCAGCTAATTCCGCTGCTCGGTCTCTAAACGCTAAGAGCGTCTTAGTGGCCCATTCCAAGGCCACCATCGACCGGAATAACCGCGCCAGAAATGTAAGCGGCATCCTCGCTGGCCAACCAGGTTATGACCTTGGCGACCTCGTCTGGGCTGGCAAAGCGACCGGCCGGAATCTTGCGCTTGTATTCGTCCTGCTGCTCGGCAGGCAGGGCGGCGGTCATGTCGGTGTCGATGAATCCAGGGGCCACCACGTTTGCCGTGATGCCGCGCGAACCGAGCTCGCGAGTCAGCGATCGGGCCATGCCAACCATGCCTGCCTTGGCTGCCGAGTAGTTGACCTGCCCAGCCGAACCGAGCAAGCCGACGACGCTCGAGATCAAAATCACGCGACCAAACTTGGCCTTCATCATGCCCTTGGTGGCTCGCTTGACAACGCGAAACGCGCCGGTCAGGTTGGTGTCGAGCACCTGCTCGAAGTCCTCGTCGGTCATGCGCATCAGCAGCATGTCGCGGGTGATTCCGGCGTTCGCAACGAGCACCTCGACTGGCCCGAGCTTCTCTTCGATCTCGGCGAACGCGCGATCTAGCGAAGCCGCATCGGTCACGTCGGCAACGACGCTCAAGGTGCCATCCGGGCCTGATCCACTTCGAACGGTCACGGCGACTCGGTGTCCGAGCTTGACGAACTCCTCGGCAATCGAGCGGCCGATGCCGCGGTTTCCGCCGGTTACCAGAACGGTTCTTGCATTAGTCATTGTGCTAACTCTTTCGCCCAAGTCTCAGTTTTTGCCGGCCAGGGAATACCCAAGATGACCGCCTGTTTCTAACCTAGAGTTTACTTTGCTCCCCGATTTGAAGCCGATTGGACCAACCGTGGCAAAACCGCAAAGCGTCACCTCGCTCGAGATTTCACCGGAGCAAGAGCGTCGTTCGCGCTTCATCAAGTATTCGATCGCAATGACCGTTCGTGTCATCTGCCTGCTGCTCGGTGTGGTGGTCAAGGGCTGGTTCATGTGGGTCTGTTTCGCCGGCGCGATTCTGCTCCCCTACTTCGCGGTGGTCGTGGCCAACGCTCAGGGTGCGAGCCGCAAGACCACCACCGCCCAGGCTCCCGTGGTTGCCCCAATCGCAATCTCGGTCGACGCCTTCAAGGATGCGGCCAACTCGTCATCCGAGTAATCGATGTCGCTTTTTTCTGACCCAAACGGTGTCGCGCCGGTCAAGTGCTCGCGAGCGGGCTGCGGCGAACCTGCGCACTTCGAGCTCGTCTGGCGCAATCCCAAAATTCACACGGATGGACGCACAAAGACCTGGCTGGCCTGCGGTGAGCACCGTGAGTTTCTGGTTGACTATCTCTCGTCTCGCGGTTTTCTGCTCGAGACGAAAGCGATGGAATGAAATACCTTAAGGACTCTTGGCGCCGGTGGCTGGCATGGCTGCTGCTCGCCTGCGTCTTTGCCGTCGCCTGCGTTGCCCTATCGAACTGGCAGCTCGCCAGACGCCAAGAGAAACTGGTCGAGGTCAACGCGATCAGCAGCAACTACGCCAAGCCAACCGCCGACATCGCCTCGGTCGTCGGCGACCATCCTTACGTCAAGCCCATGGAGTGGACTCCGGTTGCGCTGACCGGCCACTACGTCTCGGGCTCGATGCTTCTGGTGCGCAATCGCTCGCTCAATGGCGCACCCGGCTTCGAGCAGCTCTTTGAGTTCGCCGCCGCCGGCGGCAAGACGTACGTCGTCGATCGAGGCTGGCTGCCCACCGGCGAAGCTCGCGACTACCCCGACTCGGTGCCAACCCCAGACTTCAAGCAGCGGCTCATCGTCGCTCGACTGGTGAACCCCGAGCCCAACCTGAACAGGGATGCCCCCGAGGGCGAGATCACGAGCATTTTCTTGCCGAAGATCGCCAATGGTCGCAATCAGGTTGAGCAGTCGTTCTACCTGATGCTCGCGGCCGAGGCGCCGGCCAGCGGAGCCAATGCGATTCCACTGCCAGCGCCAGTCGCCGACGAGGGCAACCACCTGAGCTACGCGATGCAGTGGATCGTGTTTGCACTCATGGCTTTTGGTGCGCTGGGCTGGGCGATTCGACAAGAGGTCATTTTCAAGCGGATGGCCGCCGACCCAACATATCGACCTAAGCAGCGCAAGCGCGTCGGCGACGACGACAAGAACGCCGAGGACCAAGCACTAGAGGCCTAGCCGAAGGCATCCCAGTTATACAGGCATGCCAGTTAAGTGCGAAGCCGCACCCTTTCGGATGCGGCCCCGCGATTGGTCGGTTTAGGAGTGCTTTGCGGTGTGAACGGCGACCATGCCGAATCCCACCTTGTTGAGCACGTCGGCAACCACGTAGATTACGGCTGCGATTTGAGTCGCGGTCACTACGGTTGCTGCGTCGGTTCCGTTGAGGCTCATGAACTGCTGAATCGCGGTTCCGATTGGATAAATCATCCAGCCGAAGATCACGAACTTCTTCATGTTTTCGACGCCCTTCTTAGCTGCGTCGGTGCCTCCGGTTGGCTTCATGCCCCAAACCTGCCAGACGATGTAGAGCCAGCCGAGGGTCGAGAGAATGAAGTAGAGGTAGGTCGAGCTGTCGCCTGGTGTGGAGACTTCGCCCAGGTAGCCGAACACGATCATGACCAGGTCGGCGAGAACCAACTTGGTGGTCATGCCCTTGCCAACTCCGCAGATGGCGGCGATGATGCCGAACTCTACGAGCAGCAGTGGAGTGGTGAGCACCCAGTCAAGGTAGCGAACAGGCATAGTACCTGCGACCGGCATTGCCGTCGGGATTGGGAATCCAACCATGTCCTTCATGGTCCAGTACATGATGGCCGCGATGAAGGTGATGACGCCGGCGTATGTTGCCGCCGAGCGGTGTTCTGGTTTGAGGTCGCCGCGCTCCATGAAGAAATAGAACGTTCCTGCGGCCATTGCCACGAAGCCAAGCATGAAGGCGATGTGGCTGAGTGTTGCTAGATCCATTTTGTTTGTTCCTTTCGATTCAATCGTTGGAACAATCTCTCTGAACTAGTTCAGGTCGAACCTCGTCGTTGAGGGACTGCAATATCAAGGTAACCCTCAACCTAGAGTTGAAAGTTTATTTACGTTCGGCGTGTCGAAAAGTGGATTTTGGGCCGAAATTGACTGCCCGGACGGCTAGCTGAGTGAGATGAGCTCGGCGTACGAGTCGTTCCAATGGTCTTCTACCCCGTCGGGCAGAATCAGCACGCGCTCGGGGTTGAGCGCCTCGACCGCGCCAACGTCGTGCGAGACGAGCACGACCGCGCCGGTAAACGATGCGAGCGCTCGCAGAATCTCTTCGCGACTGGCCGGGTCGAGGTTGTTGGTCGGCTCGTCGAGCAGAAGCACGTTGGCGGACGACACCACGATGGTTGCTAGGGCCAAACGGGTCTTTTCGCCACCGCTCAGCACCGCCGCAGGCTTGTCGACGTCGTCGCCGCTAAAAAGGAACGAGCCGAGAACCTTGCGGGCATCCGTGTCGTTGAGGTTTGGAGCCGAGCGCTGCATGTTCTGCAGCACAGTGAGCCGCACATCGAGGGTCTCGTGCTCCTGGGCGTAGTAGCCAATCTTGAGGCCGTGGCCGGGCTGCAACTCCCCCGTGTCTGACTTGTCGATGCCGGCCAGGATGCGCAGCAGCGTGGTCTTGCCGGCACCGTTGAGGCCGATGACGACTACCTTGCTTCCGCGGTCGATGGCCAGGTCGACTGCGGTGAAGATCTCGAGCGAGCCGTATGACTTGCTCAGGTTCTCGGCCATCAGCGGGGTCTTGCCACATGGCGCGGGATCGGGAAAGCGAATCTTGGCCACTCGGTCGGCGTCGCGCACGGCGTCGAGCCCCGAGAGCAAGCGCTCGGCTCGTCGAACCATCTGCTGGGCAGCAGCGGCCTTGGTTGCCTTAGCGCCGAACTTGGCAGCCTGAAGCTGCAAGGTCGTTGCCTTCTTCTCGGCGTTGGTGCGCTCGCGCTTGCGGCGCTCCTCGTCGGCCTCGCGCTGCTTTAGGTAGTTTTTCCAGGTGAGGTTGTAGACGTCGATCACGGCGCGATTGGCGTCGAGGTAGAACACTCGGTTTACGGTCTCGCCGATCAGATCGACGTCGTGACTGATCACGATGAGTGCGCCCTGGTAGGTTTTGAGAAATTCGCGAAGCCAAACGACCGAGTCGGCGTCGAGGTGGTTGGTCGGCTCGTCAAGAATCATGGTCTGAGCGTCAGAAAACAGGATGCGGGCTAGCTCGATGCGGCGTCGCTGACCGCCCGACAGCGTCTTGAGCGGCTGCGAGAGCACCTGCTCCTTGAGTCCGAGGTTGCCGGCAATCGTTGCGGCCTGGGCCTCTGCCGCATAGCCGCCGGCCGCCTGAAAGCGAGCCTCGAGGTTCGAGTATTTGCGCATAGCGGCCTCGGCGACTTTGCTGTCGAGGCTGCCCATGTCCATCGAGGCCTTGGTCATTTGCTCGAGGATGTCGCCCAAACCTCTGGCGTTCAGAATGCGCGTGCGAGCCAGTTCCTCTGGGTCTCCCGATCTAGGGTCTTGGGGCAGGTAGCCGATTTCTCCGGCCTTGTCGATCGTGCCGGCGGTTGCCTGGCCATCCCCCGCAAGAATCTTGGTGAGCGTGGTCTTGCCAGCCCCGTTGCGCCCAACGAGCCCGACTTTGTCGCCGCGATCGACCCTAAAGGTCACGTCGCTCATGAGTGTGCGAGCGCCGATGCGAATCTCAAGATCGCGCACGCTAATCATCGGGTTGCCTGTCATTAGGTTTTCGGTTGGTATTAGTGGATTGCCAAAATGCGTAATGCAGTCTCATCAACCAAAAGACCTAGTTTACAATTGAGACAAGAACCGAAAACATGAACAGGAGCCGACCTTGTCGCTTACTCTTACCAACCGCACCACCATCGTCGACCGTTTTGTGCCTCGCAGCCTGGTCGCCGACATCGCGCTAGTTCTTTCTGGCGCCGTGCTTATTTGGCTTTCGACCTACGTGGTGATTCCACTCGGCTTCACTCCTGTTCCGCTCACCGGTCAGACCTTCGCAGTTCTCTTGGCCGCCTCGGCCCTCGGCCTCAACCGCGGAACCCTCGCGACCTTGCTCTACGCGGTGGTCGGCTGGTTCGGTGCGCCTGTTTTCGCTAGCCACACCTCGGCCCTGTTCAGCTTTCAGTCGCCAACCCTCGGCTACGTCGTCGGCTTCATCGCATCCAGCGCGCTGGTCGGCTGGCTCGCAGAACTCGGCTGGGACAAGAACCCAGCTCTGACTGTGGCCTCGTTCGTTTTGGGCAACCTGGCAATCTACGCCTTCGGTGTTGCCTGGCTCGCCAACTTTTTCGCGGTGAACAACATGCCACACGACCTGGCTTCGGTTTTGAACGCCGGACTCATTCCGTTCCTCGCCGGAGACGCCATCAAGATTGCGCTGGCCGCCGGCCTGCTGCCTTCGGCCTGGTTGCTGGTCAAGAGCATCAAGGGCGAGAAGTAAGTCTCAAACTCAGAAGAAAAGGCACCCCTAGGGGTGCCTTTTCTTTTTGTCTAAATACTCGTGATGAGGGTTAAATTGCGAATCCGATTGCGCGCATCTGCTCGCGGCCGTCTTCGGTGATCTTCTCTGGGCCCCAAGGCGGCATCCAGATCCAGTTGATCCTGAAGGCCTCGGTCAGGCCGTCTAGGGCCTGGGCGGTCTGCTCTTCGATCACGTCGGTCAGCGGGCAACCGGCCGAGG
>CANGNR010000015.1 GCA_947455385.1 Microbacteriaceae bacterium | reverse complement strand
TGAGTCGAGAGTCGGCGCAGGGCGGGTGAGCCTGTGCGGCGACGTTCTGCTCAAGCTCAAGCCAGCCCCACCGGCAGCCAAGCCTGACCCGAAACTCGCGCCGAAACCCGCTCCGAAGGCCATCGCAAAGCCCAAGCAAATAAGCCAGCCTGCACCACGCGTGGTGCACCCGAAGGGCTGGGTGAACAGGTGGTCGAGAACCGTCGTGGTTCGACCTGCGCCCCTTGCCGCACGGGTGGTGGCCACTCGTGTGGTTGGCGTTCGTTTGATCGCGCGCCTGGCGAGCAGCGCATCCGTGCATTACAAACGCGGATGGCTTCTGGGTCGCTCGATCGTGGTGCGCTTCACGCCGACATCGTGGTCTTGGAGCGTCGACCACCGCAGGCACTTTGGTCGCCGCACGACCGTTGTCAATGTGCCGACGGGGGCGATTCACTCGGCCGTGGCCCAGGTTCACTTCGCCGCCGACGTTCGGCTGGCAACCTCAAAGACTTGGATGCGCCAGCGCGGGCGCATCGTTCTGGCTGCAAAACCCGTTTGGTTTGGCAAGTCTCGAGCCTGGCACGCACGGGTTTCGCCCGGGCACCGAACCTATTTCGTCGCCTTTGACTGCACGCAGCACCCGACCGGCATCGGCTGCTAGGGGCTCGCAAGCAACACTCAGGTTTCTTTGAGGTTGGTTTCATAAACTATTCAGACTTGCTTGGAATGCTCATTACAACCAAGCTCAGGCACCCGAAGGATAACAATGACCAACGAAGTTCCACGCGGAAACCAGTTTCTTTTTGATGCTCCCAACGCCAGCGTTGCGACCTACACAGAGGCCACCAAGTCGCGTGGCAACAAGATCTTTTTCAACGCGGCCACGACCGTCTTGATCTCTGCAATCGTTGGTGCCGGAATCGGTGCCGCGACATCGCTCACCGTCTTGGCTAATCTCAACCACAACTCTGCACCCGTGGTCGTCAATAACACCGCGGCAGTCAACTGGGTCACCGGCGCAACCGCGACGGCCCTGCCATCGGTAGTCACCATCTCGGTCAGTGGCAGCGGTTCGGCGGGCAGCGGCTCGGGAATCTTCCTCACCAGCGACGGCTACATTCTGACCAACACCCACGTCGTCACTCTCGACGGCACATCGTCGACCGTTGCCATCGAGGTGCAGACCAGCGAAGGCAGGATCTACAAGGGCCGCATCATCGGCACCGACCCAACCAACGACCTCGCCGTCATCAAAATCTCGGGCACCGGATTCGCCGCTGCCTCTTTCGCCGACTCTGCCAAGCTGAACGTCGGCGACCCGGTGGCCGCCATCGGCGCCCCACTCGGGCTTGAGTCCACAGTCACCACGGGCATCGTCTCGGCGCTCAACCGCACCATCCAGGTTGCCAACTCGGCCGTGCCCGAAAACGGCAACGGCACCGGAGGCCTTCAGTTCTGGACCGGCACCACCGGCCAGGCTCCAATCAACATCGACGTGATTCAGACCGACGCGGCAATCAACCCGGGCAACTCTGGCGGTGCACTCGTGAACCAGCAGGGTCAGGTCATCGGAGTCAACGTCGCCATCGCCACCGCGGGTAGCTCGGGCTCGTCGGGCGGCCAGTCGGGCAGCATCGGCGTTGGATTCTCGATTCCATCTAACGTCGCCCACCGCATCGCCACCGAGTTGATGAAGTCGGGCAAGGCGAGCCACGCGCTCCTTGGAGCCATGGTCAGCGACGCCACAACTTCTAACTCAGCAGCGGCGCTGTCTAGCGGCGCCAAGATTAACAGCCTCACCGCCGGGGGAGCAGCCGAGCAGGCCGGACTTAAGAAGGGCGACATCGTGACCGCCGTCGACGGCTTGGCCGTGCGCTCGGCAAGCGACCTCACCTCGGCCATCCGAGCCTTGCCAGCCGGCGCCACCACCGTGCTCTCGGTCACTCGTGCCGGCCAGAGCATCGAAATCACAGTCGTGCTCGGAGACCTAGCCACGCTGAAATAGCGGATTACGGCTTCGCAGAGCGTGGCAGACTAAGAGCATGTCGAGCACGCCATCAGTTCAGTATTCGATCACCGTTCGCCTCGAGGCGCCATCCAGGCCAACCACGGTGAGCGAGCTGACGCAGCTAATCGAGCAATCGGGCGGCCTAGTGACTGCGCTCGACGTCAACTTCAGCGATGCCGACAAGGTTCGCGTCGACGTTACCTGTGCCTGCCGCAACTCGGAGCACGCCGAAGAAATCGTCGAGAAACTCAAGGGCGTCAAAGACGTGGTGGTCGGCAAGGTCTCTGACCGCACATTCTTGGCGCACCTCGGCGGCAAGCTGACCGTCGAGTCTAAGCTGCCGATTCGCAACCGCGACGACCTATCGCTCATCTACACGCCCGGTGTCGCGCGAATTTCTGAGGCAATCGCCAAGGATCCATCCGACGCCCGCCGCCTCACCATCAAACGCAACACCATCGCCGTGGTGAGCGACGGTTCCGCAGTTCTTGGACTAGGCAACATCGGCCCACTCGCCGCCCTGCCCGTCATGGAGGGCAAGGCCGCGCTATTCAAGCGTTTTGCCGACATCGACGCTTTTCCCATTTGCCTCGACACCCAGGATGTCGACGAGATCGTGCGAACCGTCAAAAACATCGCACCGGTCTTCGCCGGCATCAACCTAGAAGACATCTCGGCACCTCGTTGCTTTGAGGTTGAGGCAAGGTTGCGCGCCGAGCTCGACATCCCGGTATTTCACGATGACCAGCACGGCACGGCCATCGTTTGCCTAGCTGCCCTCGGCAATGCGCTCAAGGTTGTTGGCAAGCAACTCGGCGAGATCAAGCTCGTGATGAGCGGGGCCGGAGCTGCTGGCACCGCGGTGCTAAAGCTGCTGCTCGAGGCCGGGCTCAAGCACGTGACCGTCGCAGATCAAAAGGGCATCGTCTATGCCGGCCGCCCAGACATCGAACTCGGCTCGACCCTCGACTGGGTCGCGCGCCACACAAACGAGTCGGGTCAGCAGGGCAGGCTGGCCGATGCGGTTCGCGGCGCCGACGCGTTCATCGGGGTATCTGCCGGAAACCTCCTGACCGAAGCTGATGTGGCCTCGATGGCCGACAAGTCGATCGTCTTTGCCCTCGCTAACCCGAACCCCGAGATTGAGCCTGCCATCGCGGCCAGGCACGCCGCCGTCGTCGCAACGGGTCGCAGCGATTTTCCTAACCAGATCAACAACGTGCTCGCGTTCCCCGGTTTCTTTAGGGGTCTGCTCGATGCCGGGGCGACCGTAATCACCGAAAAGATGCTGCTAGCCGCGGCTAAGGCTCTGCAGGGATGCGTCGATCCGTCAGAATTGAACGCGACATACATCATTCCGAGTGTGTTCCACCCAGATGTCGCGCAGCGCGTGGCCGAGGCGGTCAAGAAGGTAGCTAGGGGCTAGCGTTGGCGGGATTCGAAGACGACCTCGACCTGGGCTCCGGTGCATCCGGGGGCAACTCGACGCTGCTCGAAGAGCAGACCCAAATCATCGAGCCGGGCGACCACGAGCGCTACTCGCACTACGTGCGCAAAGAAAAGATCGTTGAGTCGGCGGTTCTTGGCACGCCGGTGATCGCCCTGTGCGGCAAGGTCTGGGTTCCCGGGCGCGATCCCGAGAAGTTTCCCGTCTGCCCGATATGCAAAGAGGTCTACGACGGCCTGAGGCCAGAGGCAGATGGATCGAAGGGTGGCGACGGAGGTGCCGATGCCTAACGACGCACCGATCGGAATCTTCGACTCCGGCGTCGGCGGTCTCACCGTGGCCCGAGCCATCATTGACCAGCTGCCCAACGAGTCGATCATATATCTCGGCGACACCGCCAACACCCCGTATGGCCCAAAATCGATTCCCGAGGTTCGCGAACTAGCGCTCGCCGTGATGGATCGACTGGTCGACGAAGGTGTCAAGGTTCTGGTCATCGCGTGCAACTCGGCCTCGGCCGCGGTGCTGCGTGACGCGCGCGAGCGATACACCGAGGGTCGCGGAATCCCGGTGGTCGAGGTGATTCAGCCGGCGGTTCGCCGAGCGGTCAAGGCCACTCGCAATCGTCACATCGGCGTAATCGGAACCAACGCGACCGTGACATCCAGGGCATACGACGACGCGTTCGCAGCGGCCGTCGACCTCGAGATCACGAGCGCCGCCTGCCCTAGCTTCGTCGAGTTTGTCGAACGAGGCGAGACCACCGGCAAGGCGCTGCTTTCGGCGGCCGAGGCATACCTTGCGCCAATCAAGGCGGCCGGGGTCGACACCCTGGTGCTCGGCTGCACACACTACCCGCTGCTCACCGGCGCCATCCAGTTTGTAATGGGCGAAGACGTCACCCTGGTTTCGAGCGCCGAGGAGACCGCGAAAGACGTCTATCGCACGCTGGCCGCCCACGACCTGATGCGCGTGAGCTCCGACGAGCCAACCTACCGCTTTCAGGCAACTGGCGACGCAGCCGGGTTTGAAAAACTTGCCAGGCGTTTTCTTGGGCCCGAGGTCGGCTCGGTCGAGCACGTCGACGCCTAGAGTTTCACCGCGCCACAACCAAAACAAGAGAGAAGCAAAACTTGACCAGAGCAGACGGCCGCACCAACGACGAACTTCGCGAGATCAAAATCGAACGAGGATGGAGCTCTCACGCCGAAGGCTCTGCCCTGATTCACTTTGGCGAGACGCGAGTGCTCTGCACCGCATCGTTCACCTCGGGGGTTCCGCGCTGGAAGGTCGGCAAGGGGGAGGGCTGGGTCACCGCCGAGTACGCGATGCTGCCTCGAGCCACCCACGACCGCAGCGACCGCGAGTCGGTCAAGGGCAAGATCGGCGGCCGCACCCACGAGATTTCGAGACTAATCGGCCGCTCGCTGCGCGCCGTTGTTGACGTCAAGGCGCTGGGTGAAAACACCATCGTGATTGATTGCGACGTGCTTCAGGCCGATGGCGGCACCCGCACCGCGGCGATCACGGGGGCGTACGTTGCCCTCGTTGACGCAATCGAATACGGTCGCGCCAAGGGGTTCATCGGCAAGAACGCCAAGGTCGTGACCGACAGCGTCGCGGCAGTTTCGGTCGGCATCATCGCGGGCGAGCCGCAGCTCGACCTGCAGTACACCGAGGATGTTCGCGCCGAGACAGACATGAACGTCGTCACCACCGGCGGCGGCAAGTTCATCGAGGTTCAGGGAACCGCCGAGGGTGCGCCGTTCGACCGCGCAGAACTCGACGCGCTGCTCAACCTAGCGCTCGCGGGCACGGGCAAGCTCGCCGAAATTCAGGCCGCGGCCCTAGCCGCAGAGTAGGCCCGAGATGAAGGTCGTTCTCGCAAGCCACAACAAGGGCAAGCTGGTCGAGCTGGCCGCGATTCTCGAGGCGGGCGTGCCGGAACTCGAACTCGTTGGCTACGACGGCCCCGAGCCGATTGAAGACGGCACCTCTTATTTAGCCAACGCGCTGATCAAGGCACGAGCCGCAAACCAGCACACCGACCTACCCGCCATCGCCGATGACAGCGGCATCGCGGTTGAGATTCTCGGTGGCTCGCCGGGCATCTTCTCGGCTCGTTGGTCTGGAACCCGTGATGCCGCGACCAATCGCCAGCTGCTGCTTGCCCAACTCGAAGACGTTGCACCAGAGCACCGCGCGGCCGCATTCGTCTGCACCATCGCGCTGGTCGACGGCAACGACGAGATCTTGTTCACCGGAATCTGGCCCGGCTCGATTGCAACAGAGGAGCGCGGCACGAACGGTCACGGCTACGACCCGATTTTCATCCCAGAGGGTTTCGAGCACACCGCTGCCGAAATCGATTCAGAGGTGAAGAACGCCTTTAGTCACAGGGCGCAGGCTTTGAGCCAACTGATCGAATACCTTCGCGCAAACTAGCGAGCGCGTCGGCGCTTGAACCATTCGAGAATCACCGGGATAAAGCTGACGACAACCACGGCCGCCGTGAAGATCTCGACATTTTTTGCGATGAGCTGGTTCTTGCCAAGAAAGAATCCGAGAAAAGGAATCGACCAGGCCCAGCCGACCACTCCGATGATGTTGTAGCGCAAAAACTTTGGGTACTCGAGTTCGGCGACGCCCGCGGTCACCGGCACAAACGTGCGCATGATTGCCACGAAGTGAGCAAGGATCACGGCCCGCGCGCCATGTTGCTCAAAGAAGACGTGCGCCTTCGCGACGTTCTTGTGGTTAAAGACCTTTGAGTTTGGGCGCTTGAACACGGCTGGCCCGGTTCGACGCCCAATCCAGTATCCGAGTTGGTCGCCCAGCCAAGCCGAGACCATGATCAGCGCGCAAAAGGTCCAGATCGAAACCTTTAGGTCACTCGAGGCAATCAGCATTCCAGATACGAAGAGCAGCGAGTCGCCCGGCAAGAAGAAACCCACCAAAAGGCCGGTTTCAGCAAAGACAATCAGGCAGGCAACCAAGACGGCCCAGCCACCGGCTGCCTGAATGATGGCTTGAGGGTGCAGGATCCATTCGATGAAGTTATTCACGCGCCCCTAGCAGGATTCGAACCTGCGCTCCCGCCTCCGGAGGGCGATGCTCTATCCCCTGAGCTATAGGGGCCAGGGCAGTTCTAGCCTAATCGCTTGGCATAATGGTGCGAATAAGAGAGAGGCCTGTGCATGGCGCTGCGACTACCAGACAAGTGGATTTGGGACAGCTGGTATGCCTTCGATGGCGAATACCACCACGCCTTTTATCTGCACGCGAGTCGCGCGCTCGGTGACCCGGTTCGCCGCCACCGCCATCCGATTGTCGGCCACGCGATTTCGAAAGACCTAACCAACTGGGATGTCGTGCGCGATGCCCTAATCGTCAGCGAGTCGCCTGCCTTTGACTCGTGGACCACCTGGACTGGCTCTGTGGTTCGCGGAGACGAAGGGTTGTGGCGCATGTTTTACACCGGCACCTCTCGCGAAGATGGAGGCGACGTGCAGACGGTCGGCGTGGCCACATCGCCAGACCTGTACGTCTGGACCAAGGCATCGAGCGAAGCGCTGGTCACCGCCGATCCGGTGCACTACGAGCTGCTCGACCGGACGATCTGGCACGACCAGGCCTGGCGCGACCCATTCGTTTTCAAACTGAACGCGGATGACTCCACTTGGCACATGCTCATCACTGCGCGCGCCAACCACGGCGACCCCAAGGAGCGAGGAGTGGTCGGTCACGCGACCAGCACCGATCTCGAACAGTGGCAGGTGCAACCGCCGCTAAGTGAGCCTGGCCAAGGCTTCGGCCAGGCAGAGGTGCTGCAGTTCGAGATCGTCGACGGCGTGCCCGTGATTCTGTTTTGCTGCGGCTGGCGCGAGCTGAGCGCGGCACGCCAGGCAGCCATGGGCCATCAGGATGCCGGCTACTCGCTGTCGTGCAACGCCGACCTGAGCGGCATCGACCTTTCGCGGGCCAAGCCCATCCCAGATTTGCGACTTTATGCGCCTCGCCTGGTGCAATCGGTTGATGGCTCTTGGAACCTGATCGGATTTATCAACGAGGTGGATGGCGAGTTCGTTGGCGAACTTTCGGATCCGATTCCGGTCTCTGCCACTGTCGAGGACGGCCTCGTTCGGCGCGCCTGAGGCCACAAACGCAAAAACTGCAAGCGTTTACAAAGATTCGGTAACGGAATGAAGTTTCGCGTGTTATTTCACGAAACTCCGCAATAGCCTGTTGCCTAGACATTCAGCAGATTGTGCTGGGTGCTCCTAGGAAAGGTAACTAATGAAGAACATCTCGCGCGTTGCTGCAGTTGCAGCGATCGCGGCTCTGGCCACCACCGGCCTGACCGTGACCGCAGCTAACGCAGCCGTCAAGACTGTAACCATCTACGGTGGTTACTCTGCCGGTGACTCAGTCGCATTCCAGGACGAACTCAACATTGCATTCCCAGCTAGCTCGGGAATCAAGGTCAAGTTCACCTCGCTTGCAAGCTTCGACACCGACATCACCACCAAGATCAAGGCTGGTCAGGCTCCTGACATCGCCATGTGGCCACAGCCAGGCGGTCTGCTCGCTCAGAAGAGCAAGCTAGTTCCACTGGACAAGGTCCTCGGTGCTGCAACCCTCAACAAGATCATCAAGACTGAGGTTCCTGGCTTCGAGCTTCTCGGCAAGTCGGGCAACACCACCTACGGTCTGCCAGTTTCGGCAAACCTGAAGTCGATCGTCTTCTACAACCCAGCTGTCTTCAAGGCAAACGGTTGGAAGGTTCCAAAGACCGGTGCTGAGTTCACCGCTCTTCAGGCAACCATCAAGGCTTCGGGCAAGGCATACCCATGGTGTGCAGGTACCGAGTCGGGTGGCGCTACCGGTTGGTCGCTCACCGACTGGATGGAAGAGCTCGTTCTGAAGAACGCCGGCGTCAAGGTCTACAACGACTGGTGGCAGGGCAAGGTCAAGTGGACCGACTCCCGCATCGTCAAGGCCGGAAACCAGCTCGCAGCAACCCTTCTGGCTGACGGCCAGACCCAGGGTGGCGGCCAGGGTGTTGCAAGCCGTTTCTTCGGTCTAGCAACCACTCAGGGTCTGTTCGCAGACTCGAAGGCAAACGGTGCTTGTGCGCTGCTGAAGCAGGGTTCGTTCATCACCTCGTTCTTCCCAGACGCTATCCAGGCTGAGATCAAGGCTGGCAACTACGCTCACGTTGGCGTCTTTGCTTACCCAACCCCAGTCGGTGGCCAGAGTGCCGTTCTCGGTGGCGGTGACACCGCTGCTGTGTTCCACAACACTCCAGCTGTTGCAGCTGTTGCCAAGTTCATCATGAGCGACGCAATGGGTACCCACGGCTACGCATCGAAGGCCGGTGGCTTCCTTTCGCCACACAAGACCTTCAACCCTTCGTACTTCTCGACCCCACTGGCCAAGAAGTTCCAGGCAGTCTTCAACAGCGCTTCGGGCTTCGGCTTCGACGGCTCCGACCAGGCTCCACCACTGGTCAACAAGACCGAGTGGAGCGAGCTAACCAACTGGTTCGCTGGTCAGAAGACCCAGGCTCAGGCTTTCCAGCTGATCGCCGACGCCTACAACGGCTAGTTCGTAGCTAACCAAAGGCAGTAATAAGGATTGGCGGGAAGAGCGATCTTCCCGCCAATCTTTTTGCCAAAGCTAGCCGCAGCAATGGCTGGTTTGGCGTCATGCATACTTGAAATGGAACAACTCAGAAAGGACCTGCCGTGAGCGATCTGCAAGCAGCTCCCATCTATCTAGTACTTGCGCTGTTAGCCACTTTCGTTGGCTACTGGCTCGCGAACAAGATCGTCGAGGTAACCCCTCGCAAATTTGCCAAGGCAGTTCGCCCCTACCTCTTCATCGGCCCGGTGCTGGTGCTGGTTGGCTTTACACTTCTCTATCCAACCTTTGAGACTGTGCGCTTCAGCTTCATGAACGCAGACTCAACCGAGTACGTCGGCCTAGAGAACTACGGCAAGCTCTTTGGCGACCCACAGTTTTTGACCACCCTAAGCAACACTCTGCTTTGGGTGGCTATCGTGCCAGCCGTTACCGTGGTCTGCGGAATCGGAATCGCTACTCTTACCGACAAGCTCGGTGGTCGCCGCGAGACGATTTTCAAGGCCATCATCTTCATGCCAATGGCTATCTCGTTCATCGCGGCATCTTCGATCTGGAAGCTCACCTACTCTTGGAACGCTGGCAACCTACAGGTCGGAATGCTCAACGCAATCATCCAGGCGTTTGGCGGCACCCCGTTTGACTTCTTGCAGAATGACACATTCGCGCTCAACAGCCTGTTGCTCATGGTGGTTGTCATCTGGGCCAACGTCGGATTCTCAATGACCCTAATCTCGGCAGCCATCAAGGGTGTGCCGGAGGAGACCATCGAGGCCGGAGCGCTTGACGGCGCAACTGGCTGGCAGTCTTTCTATCGCATCGTGCTGCCTCAGATTCGAGCCACGGCCGTATCGGTTTTCATCACCGTGCTCATCGGCGTCATGAAGATCTTCGACGTCATCTGGGGTATGACTGGAGGAAACTTCCATACCAACGTTCTGGCCGTTGACTTCTATCTCAACTACTTCGTCTATCTCAACACAGGAAAGGCAACGGCAATTGTCGTTCTGCTGATGCTGGCCATCGTGCCTGTGATGATTTACCAGATTCGCACCTACCGCAAGCAGGAGGAACTCCGATGAGCACCCAAAAGAGAACTTTCGGCCAGACACTCAGAAAGCACAAGGTCGGCACTACCATAGCGATGCTTGCGGTGGTTTCGATCTGGGTACTGCCTACCCTCGGTCTGTTGGTCACCGCGTTCCGTGACCGCACCTCTTCGGTGACGAGCGGATGGTGGACCGCGCTGGTCAACCCGCTTGGCCAGACCTGGACGGTAGACGCATTTGCCACCGTGTTTGATCCGGCTAACTGGGATATCGGCACGTCGTTTGTGAACACCATCGCGATCACCGTTGGCGCAACCATCATGCCAATCACCATCGCAGCTTTCGCCGCCTACGGATTCACCTTCTTGGACTTCAAGGGGCGTGAATTCTGGTTCTCGCTCATCATCGGTCTGATGGTGGTTCCTATGCAGGCAGCAATCGTGACCGTAATGATCATGATGCAGAACATCCAGGGCTGGATCGACTCGATCACCATGAACTCCTGGCTCTACGACGTAGATAACGCCAAGTCGTTCATTCAGATCGCGAACAACTACCCAGCTGGATGGGCTGTGCACGCCGCTTTTGCTATGCCGCTAGCCGTGTACATCCTGCGCAACTACATGATGACTCTGCCTAACTCGCTGGTTGAGGCTGCCCGCATCGACGGCGCAACTCACTTTCAGATCTTCTGGCGCCTCATCATTCCGATGTCTGTTCCGGCGTTGGCCTCGTTTGCGATCTTCCAGTTCCTCTGGGTTTGGAACGATTACTTCGTGGCATTCATGTTCGTCGGAAACCACTACCCAATGACCTACACGATTCTTTCGATGCTCGGCCAGCACGGTGAGGGTTGGCAGGTAGTGATGGCGGGGTGTCTCGTCTCGGTTGCCGTGCCTCTGATCGTGTTCTTTGGTCTGCAGCGTTACTTCGTCAAGGGCCTCACGGCCGGTGCGGTGAAGTAATCGGTCAAAACAGCTAATTAGCCTTCGGCGGCGACTGCTTCGGTGGTTGCCGCCGCTGGCTTTTTTGTAGGATTGATAGAACGTCTAAATCCAACGCCCAAGAGGCGTCTGCGGTTTGTGGCCGAGGGTCGTTTGACCCAAATCTCTTTTCTCGTTTTTAGGGGCAAACCTTGACTCCAACCGGTCTCGCCGAGGCCATCGGGCGCATCCTGGCTGCACTGCAGTCGCAGGGTCGTCTCGCCGTCGGCGACCTGCCGGCCGAGATCGTGGTCGAGCGCCCCAAGAACCGCGAGCACGGCGACTGGGCTACCAACGTGGCGATGCAGGCTGCAGGCCGCTTTGGCCTTAAGCCGCGCGAGTTTGCCGAGCTCCTGGCTCCCGAACTTGAGGCTCTCGAAGCGGTAGCCAAGGTAGACATCGCAGGCCCGGGATTCATCAACATCACGCTCAACGCGGCGGCCGCGGGCGAGCTCGCGCGCACCATTGTCGAGGCGGGCGACCGCTACGGTGCCGGCGATGAACTTGCCGGTCAACGCCTAAACCTAGAGTTTGTTTCGGCCAACCCGACCGGCCCGATTCACATCGGCGGCACTCGTTGGGCAGCGGTCGGCGACAGCCTCGCGCGCGTGCTTCAGGCCCGCGGCGCCCAGGTCACGCGCGAGTACTACTTCAACGACCACGGAGCCCAGATCGACCGCTTCGCGCGCTCGCTGCTCGCCAGCGCCAAGGGCGAGCCGGCTCCTGAAGACGGTTACGGCGGCGACTACATCCACCAGATCGCCGACCAGGTAGTCAAAGCGCACGGCGCCGACATCCTTGCGCTTTCTGACGCAGAGGCCCAAGAGGTGTTTCGTGCCGCCGGCGTCGAGCTCATGTTCGACGAGATTCGCCAGTCGCTCGCCGACTTTGGCGTCGAGTTTGACGTCTATTTTCACGAGAACTCGCTCTATGAGTCGGGGGCCGTTGGGCACGCAATCGCCCGCCTGCGCGAGCTCGGTCACATCTTCGAAGAGGATGGCGCCACCTGGTTGCGCAGCACGACCTTTGGCGACGACCGCGACCGCGTAATCATCAAGAGCGACGGCGACGCCGCCTACATCGCGGGCGATCTTGCCTACTACCTAAACAAGCGCGAGCGCGGCTTCGATCGCTGCATCTACATGCTCGGCGCCGACCACCACGGATACGTCAACCGCCTCATGGCCATGTGCTCGGCGTTCGGCGACAAGCCCGGGGTCAACCTCGAGGTAATGATCGGTCAGCTGGTCAATCTGATGCGCGATGGCGAGCCCGTGCGCATGTCGAAGCGTGCCGGCACCGTCGTGACTATGGAAGACCTAGTTGAGGCCGTTGGCGTGGATGCCGCCCGCTACGCGCTCGTGCGATCATCGATCAACTCTTCGCTAGACATCGACCTCGATCAGCTCACCAAGAAGACCAACGACAACCCGGTTTTCTATGTGCAGTACGCCCACGCAAGAACCAAGCAGGTGGCGGTCAATGCCGCATCGCTGGGTGTCGACGACTCGACCTTCGAGCCCGAACTGCTGACCCACGAGGCCGAGGCCGAGTTGCTTGCCAAGCTCGCAGAACTGCCTCGAGTGGCAGCCAGCGCCGCCGAGTTTCTTGAGCCGCATCGCGTTGCCCGCTACCTCGAAGAAGTGGCCGGCTCCTACCACCGCTGGTATGACAACTGCCGCGTGACCCCACTCTCGGGTGCAGCCGTCGAACCGATTCACCGCACCCGCCTGTGGCTCAACAATGCCGCCGGCATCGTGCTGAGCAACGGACTAACCTTGCTCGGCGTTTCAGCCCCAGAGAGGATGTGAGCGATATGACCAAGAAGAACCCGCTCGCACCAGAGTGGCTAACCGTGCCCGCAGACGCCAACGCCCTGCCACAGCAGATTTGGCCAAGCTCGGCCCGCCGCACCTCGCTCGGCGAACTCGAAATCGGGGGAGTACCGGCATCCGAGTTGTCGGCCCAGTTCGGCACCCCGCTCTTTGTTATCGACGAGGATGACTTCAAGCGCCGCGCGGTTGCAGTTCGCGACGCGTTTCGTAACGCCGCCGCGTCGATTGACACCGGCGTGCGCGTCTATTACGCGAGCAAGGCGTTCTTGAGCACCGAGATCGTGCAGTGGATTTCTGAGCTCGACCTCAACCTCGACGTCGCCAGCGGCGGCGAGCTCGCGGTGGCACTAGCCGGCGGCATCGACCCGCACAAGATTGGCCTGCACGGCAACAACAAGTCGCTCGCCGAGATCGGCAAGGCAGTGCACTCAGGCGTTGGCGCAATCGTGATCGACAGCGAGCTCGAGATCGAGCGCATCGCGTCTGCTGCTGGCGCGCAAGACAAGGTTCAGCCGGTTCGCCTGCGCGTCAACTCCGGCGTGCACGCACACACGCACGAGTTCTTGGCCACCGCTCGCGAAGACCAGAAGTTTGGCATCGCGCTGAGTGATGTGCCCGACCTGGTCGCCAAGATCCGCAGCCACTCGCACCTCAAATTCTTGGGTCTGCACTCGCACATCGGTTCGCAAATCTTCTCGGTCGAGGGATTCGTCGAGGCAGCAAAGCGACTCATTGCGGTTCAGGCCGAGCTGCTAAAGGGCGGCGAGGTGCCAGAGCTCAACCTCGGTGGCGGATTCGGCATCAACTACACCACCGCCGATGATGCTCCAGACCTCAACGTTTTCGCCGGCGAGATCGTCGCTGCGGTCAAGGCCGCCTGCGAAGAGCACGCCATCGCGGTGCCGAAGCTAGCCTTCGAGCCAGGGCGAGCAATCGCCGGGCCGAGCACCGTGACCCTTTACAACGTTGGCACCATCAAGGATGTTCGAGTCACAGACGGCGACGAGCCAGCGGTGCGCAAGTACGTCAGCGTCGACGGCGGCATGAGCGACAACGCCCGCCCGGCGCTCTACGAGGCAGAGTATTCGGCGAGAATAGCATCCCGCGTTTCTGACGCTGAGCCCGCCCTGGTTCGCGTGGTCGGCAAGCACTGCGAGAGCGGCGACATCGTGGTTCGAAGCGATTATCTGCCAGGCGATGTTGCACCGAGCGACCTGCTCGCCGTGCCGGCAACCGGCGCCTACTGCTACTCGCTGGCCAGCAACTACAACTTTCTAACCCGCCCACCTGTGGTTGCGGTTAGCAATGGGCACGCCCGATTGGTGCTCAGGGGCGAAACTGAGGCAGATTTGTTCTCGAGAGATTTGCGCTACCTAAGCACCGTGGGCAACGCCGCAAAATACGACAAGGATCAAGAATGATCGAATACCGTCCACTTCGCGTGGCACTGCTAGGCGCCGGCTCCGTCGGTGCTCAGGTCGCCCGCCTGCTGCTAGAAAACAAGGCCGAGCTGGCCGCCCGCGTTGGCGCCGAGCTCGAGCTAGTTGGCATTGCCGTGCGCAACCTCGACTCGAAGCGCGCCGATGGCGTGCCGGCCGAGCTGCTCACCACCGACGCCGAGTCGCTGATTCTGGGTGCCGACATCGTCATCGAGGTCATGGGCGGCCTCGAGCCAGCTCGCACCTACATTCTTCAGGCCCTCAACTCGGGTGCCGACGTGGTCACCGCTAACAAGGCCCTGTTGGCAACCCACGGAACCGAGCTCTTCGACACGGCCGAGCAGGTTGGCGCGCAGCTCTACTTCGAGGCGGCAGTCGCGGCGGCGATTCCGATCATCCGCCCGCTTCGCGAGTCGCTCGCCGGCGACACCGTGACCCGCATCATGGGCATCGTCAACGGCTCGACCAACTACATTCTCGACCGCATGGACTCGGCGGGTCTGACTCTTGAGCAGGCGATGGCAGAGGCAACAGAGCTGGGCTACCTCGAGGCAGACCCGACCCTCGACATCGAGGGCATCGACGCATCGCAGAAGGCCGCGATCCTCGCCTCGTTGGCATTCCACACCGAGGTGCCGCTCGACAAGGTTTATCGCGAGGGCATCACCAAGATCACCGCAGAGCAGATGATTGCCGCCAAGCGCGACGGCTACGTGATCAAGCTCCTGGCAATCTGTGAGCGCATCGCCGCAAACGAAGACCACGAGGATGGCGTCTCGGTGCGGGTTTACCCCGCGCTGATTCCGCGCGAGCACCCGCTGGGCGCCGTGCGCGGAGCATTCAACGCGGTGTTTGTCGAGGCCGTCGCAGCCGGCTCGCTCATGTTCTACGGAGCAGGAGCTGGTGGCGTGCAGACCGCATCCGCGATTCTCGGTGACCTCGTCTCGGCCGCCAAGCGACACGTTGCCGGCGGCCCTGGCCTTGCCGACTCGGTGCACGCCAACCTGCCGGTGCTGCCGATCGATGCCGTTAACACGCGCTACCAAATCACGCTCGAGACCAGCGACGCCCCGGGTGTGCTCGCCAAGGTCGCGAGCATCGTCGCAGACGGCGGTGTCTCGATTGAGACCGTCGAACAGAACGCGGATGACAAAGACACCGCAACCATCGAAATCGGCACCCACGAGGCAACTGATGCAGCCCTAACGGCTGTCGTAAACCATCTCGCCGCCAGTGAAGTCGTCGAGTCGATCATCTCGGTTCTCAGAGTGGAAGGTATCTAATGGCTCACCAGTGGCGCGGGGTTATCCGCGAGTATTTCGATCGCCTCGACATCGAGAAGGGCAACCCAATCATCACCCTCGGCGAGGGTGGAACCCCACTGGTCGACGCTCCGGCGCTTGCCAAACTGGTCGGCGCCGACGAGGTCTACCTCAAGGTTGAGGGAATGAACCCAACCGGGTCCTTCAAAGACCGCGGCATGACAATGGCGGTCTCGAAGGCCGTCGGCCACGGCGCTAAGGCCGTCATCTGCGCATCGACCGGCAACACCTCGGCGTCGGCCGCAGCCTATGCCGCAGCCGCCGGCATCACCTCGGTCGTGCTGGTTCCCGAGGGCAAGATCGCGCTCGGCAAGTTGAGCCAGGCCGTGGCCCACAAGGCGCAGATTCTGCAGGTTCAGGGCAACTTCGACGACTGCCTGCGCCTCGCACGCGACCTCGCCGAGAACTACCCGGTGCACTTGGTCAACTCGGTAAACCCAGACCGCATCGAGGGCCAGAAGACCGGCGCCTTTGAGGTTGTCGAGCGTCTCGACCGCGCACCTGACATCCACGTTTTGCCTGTCGGCAACGCCGGAAACTATTCGGCGTACTTCAAGGGATACCTCGAGGAGTTCAACGAGGGCGTCATCAAGCGAGTGCCAAACATGTGGGGCTTTCAGGCCGAGGGCTCGGCCCCGTTCGTCAACGGCGGCCCGGTCAAGAACCCTGAGACCATCGCCACCGCGATTCGCATCGGCAACCCGGCATCGTGGGATCTCGCCCTTAGTGCTCAAGAGTGCTCGGATGGCCGCTTCGGCGCCGTCAGCGATGCCGAAATCCTGTGGATGCACCGCTTCTTGTCGCAAGAGGTCGGCGTATTCGTCGAGCCATCATCGGCAACCGGTGCGGCCGGTCTGCTCAAGACCGTTCAGCAGGGCACCTCGGTTGCCGGCAAGACCATCGTCGTCACCGTGACCGGCCACGGCCTCAAGGATGCCGGCTGGGCACTCAAGGACGAAGACGGCAACGAGATCAAGCCGCAGATCGTCTCTTCGCGCGCCGAAGAAGTGGCCGAACGTTTGGGACTCGCATAAACATGACTGCAATCGTCGGTCGCTCCGTTCACGTAAAAGTTCCTGCCACCTCGGCGAACCTGGGCCCGGGCTTTGACACCCTCGGCATGGCTCTGTCTTTTTATGACGAGCTTGAGGTCGAGGCTGTCGCCGGCAACGACGTGTTCGTCGAAGTCATCGGCGAGGGCGAGGGAGAGGTGCCGACCGGCGCCGAAAACCTCGTGGTCAAGTCGATCGCATACACGTTCGAGCGATTCGGCCAAAAGCTGCCAGGTCTGCGACTCAAGGCACACAACCAGATTCCCCACGGACGCGGCATGGGTTCGTCTGGCGCCGCAGTGGTCTCGGGCATCATGGCCGCCAAGGGCCTGCTCGACGGCATCGTCGACATGACCGAGCGCGACCTGCTCGAACTCGCCACCGAGCTCGAGGGTCACCCAGACAACGTTGCGCCGGCCCTGTTTGGCGGCCTGACCATCGCGTGGGAAGACGAGTCTGGCCCGCACCACAAGAAGCTCTTCGTGCACCGCGGGGTTTCGCCGCTCGAGCTCGTGCCTAGCCACAAGATGTCGACCGCGCTGGCTCGCTCGCTGCAGCCAGACTCGGTGCCGCACGACGACGCGGTGTTCAACGTTTCGCGCTCGGCACTGCTGATCGCCGCCTTGACCCAGAGTCCAGAGCTGCTGCTCTCGGCAACCGAAGACCGACTTCACCAGGACTACCGTGCGGCAGCCATGCCAGAGACCGACGCGTTGATTCGCCTGATGCGAGCCAACGGGCACGCGGCGGTCGTATCGGGCGCAGGCCCATCCGTGTTGGTTTTGGCAAGCGACCCAGCAGAGCGCATCGAGGCCGCGAAACTGGCCGCCGAGC
>CANGNR010000014.1 GCA_947455385.1 Microbacteriaceae bacterium | reverse complement strand
GGCCTTGGCTAAACTAGGGGAGCAACAACACGGGCTATAGCGCAGCTTGGTAGCGCACTTGACTGGGGGTCAAGGGGTCGTGGGTTCAAATCCCGCTAGCCCGACAAAGGTCGCCTAGGCGGCTCAACTCGAACCGAGGACGATTATGAGTGAAGAACGCAGCCTTTGGCAGCAGTTGCTCACCGTTCCCAACATTCTGAGCGCTCTGCGACTGCTCGCGGTTCCCGTTTTTCTGTGGCTGCTGCTCAATCAGCAAGAGGGCGCCGCGCTGATCATCCTTGCCGCCGCCGGCCTGACCGATTTCTTGGATGGATACTTCGCGCGCAGGTTCAACCAAGTGACGCGTCTGGGGCAGCTGCTCGACCCGGCAGCCGACCGCCTCTACATTCTTTGCACGCTAATTGGCCTGACGGTCTCTGGCCATGTTCCGCTGTGGCTCACGCTGCTGATCGTGGCTCGCGACGTGATGCTCTTGGTCTTTTATCCGGTGCTTGCCTCTGCTGGATACGGTCCGCTTCCCGTGCACTACCTAGGCAAGGCGGGCACTTTCGCGCTTCTTTACGCTTTTCCGCTCTTGCTCTTGGCTCACGTTTGGCAAGATGCTAGTTTTGTCATCACGCCCATTGCCTGGGCATTCGCTTTTTGGGGTGTCGGGCTCTATTGGTGGGCAGGCGGAATTTACATTTTGCAAACGATTTCGGTCGTCAAAAATGGCCTTCTCAAAAACGGATAGGCTTGGGTTTCAAAGGAGTTATGAACATGGGTTTCTCAAATGACAACGCGGCCAATGGCCACGGTGACGTTGAGTCCACCCAGCGCTTCAACTCCGATTTTCTCGCTCAGGCAACCTCGGGTCTAGACACCGAAGAGCAGGCAGCAATCGCCGCTCTGCCATCGGGCTCGGGCATCCTGGTTGTTCGTCGCGGGCCAAACGAAGGCGCGCGCTTTCTGCTCGATTCAGACGTGACCACCGTTGGTCGCCACCCAAACGCTGACATTTTCTTGGATGACGTCACCGTCTCGCGTCGGCACGCGGAGTTCGTGCGCACCGGCACAAAGTTTTCGATCAACGACCTTGGCTCGCTGAACGGCAGCTACTACCAAGGCGTTCGCGTCGACTCGGCGGTGCTCGAAAACGGCGCCGAGGTTCAGGTTGGCAAGTTTCGCATGACCTTCTACAAGTCGAGCAAGGACGCCTAAACGATGAGCCAGGCGAGCCAACCCGACCACTCGAACCGCTTCGGCGCGCGTTCGGTCAAACTTTTCACCATCGGCAAGGTCTTGAGCCTGCTGAACCCGGAGTTCCCAGATCTGTCGCCTTCGAAGCTGCGGTTCCTTGAGGAGCAGGGCTTGGTCACACCGCAGCGCACCGCATCGGGCTACCGCAAGTTCACCGACCAAGACGTAGAGCGACTGAAGATCATCCTCGAGTTGCAGCGCGACAAGTATCTGCCGCTCAAGGTCATCCGTGATTTCTTGACCGACCTCGACGAGGGGCGTCAGCCGCAGCTGCCTGGCAGCGAGCCGCTGAACACCACCTCGATTCGTGTGGTGCCAATGAAGTTCAGTCGCGAGCAGCTGGTTGACGAGACCGCGATCACCGACGAACTCATCGAGCTCGCGCAGGAGGCCGGCCTGATCAGCGCCGAGCCGTTCAGCCCCTCGGATGTCGCCATCGCGCGATCGCTCGTGCACCTGAGCCGTTTTGGCCTTACACCTCGCCACCTGCGCGGCATCAAATTGGCCGTAGACAGGGATGCCGCAATCATTCAGGGCGTCGTCGCGCCTGTGCTGCGCAAGAACGACACCGGCAGCCGTTCGCGCGCCGCTCACTACGCCCTCGAGATCGACAACCAGTTCAGCCTCATTCGCGCTGAGCTAATGCGTTCGCTCTTGGGCGAAATCGACGCCTAGTTTTTGCGACACGCCGCGATTAACGGACGTTTAGCGGCAGTGCAACAGAAAATTAAACCTAAAGTTGAACCTGAAGGGAGGCGCTATGACAGAGCCACAACAGCCAGAGCAAGGCGACTACGCCGCCGACATGCTGTTTACCGATGGATTGCCATCGGCCGACCTTCACACCGGATACCGCGGACAGAGCGCCGCCGCCGCCGCAGGCATCTCATACCGCCAGCTCGACTACTGGGCACGCACCGGCCTGGTTGAGCCTTCAGTTCGAGCCGCCACCGGTTCTGGTTCGCAGCGCCTTTACGCGTTTCGCGACATCCTCGTTTTGAAGCTGATCAAGCGCCTGCTCGACACTGGAGTTTCGCTTCAGCAGATTCGAACCGCAGTCGACCAGCTACGCCAGTCGGGAATCAGCGACCTGGCCCGCACCACGCTGATGTCTGACGGGGCTCGCGTCTACCTTTGCACCACCGAAGACGAAGTCATCGACCTTGTCGGTCGCGGCCAGGGTGTCTTTGGCATCGCCGTTGGTCGGGTGCTGCGAGAGGTTGAGGCGACACTGCTCGAGCTCAGCGAACAGCCGGTAGACGACGTGGATGAACTCGCAGCCCGACGCAAGAAGCGCGCTGGTTAGTCTTTAGATTTGCGTGAACGGCGGCCCAAGCGGCCGCCTTTTGCGTTACCGGCCGAGGCGTTGCGAGCCGAGTCGATGGCGGCGATGCTGCGCTGCAAGATGTCGGCGAACTGCTGCGAAAGCTCGGCCGCAGCCTCACCGCCCCAGCTGCTGATCGGCTTAGCAGCGCCCTCGGCCTGGCTCAAGACCGCGCGCTCCTCGATGGCCGGCTTCATGACCTTGTCGCCAAACAGCTCGTCGATCTCGGCGAGGCGAAACTCCTGCTCGGGCAGCTGCGGCTTGGCGCGGTTCACCTGGATGCCGACTACCTCAAGCGCCGGGTTCACGGTGTCGATTACCTCATCGGCGGCGGCCAGTGCGCGCTGCAAGGCAACGATCGAGAAGAGCCCCGGTTCGGTCACCAAGATAACGCCGTCACTGGCGGTCCAGGCGGTTCTGGTCAGGGCGTTGAGCGAAGGTGGAGTATCGATCAGAACGAGGTCGTACGAGTCCCGAAGGTCATCCAGGGCGCGCTTTAGTTTTCGGAGTTGCCCGTTGCTCGGCTTAGGGGAGTCAAACCGCATGGCGTTTGGGCTTCCGACCAGCACGTCAAGGATTCCGGGCTGAATTTTGGACCAACTTGCGGCTACGATGGAGTCAAGCACAACGCTGTGCCGGGGTGACTTGAGAACATCGGCGACCGTTGTCTCAAACTCCCCAATTGCGCCAAGACCACAACTCGTGTCACATTGCGGGTCGAGGTCGACTACAAGGGTTCGAAGCCGCCGATTCTGGGCGGCAGAGGCAAGCCCAAGCGTGATTGTTGTTTTACCAACGCCCCCCTTGAGGGAGCTGACGCTAAGCACATGCACGCCATAAGGCTACCGAGTAGTGGGGCAGACCACTGAAACCCACGCCCGAGGAATCGAATGTTTAAAAAGATCCTGGTTGCCAACCGAGGCGAAATCGCCATCCGCGCTTTTCGTGCGGCCTACGAACTTGGCGCGGCCACGGTCGCCGTCTTCCCATACGAAGACCGAAACTCCTCGCACCGACTCAAGGCAGACGAGTCCTATCAGATCGGCACCATCGGGCACCCAGTGCGCGCCTACCTCGACGTGGATGAAATCATCCGAGTCGCCAAGGAATCTGGCGCAGACGCCATCTATCCGGGCTACGGATTTCTCTCGGAGAACCCGGAGCTAGCCCGCGCCGCCGCCGAAAACGGCATCACCTTCATTGGCCCAAAGGCCGACATTCTCGAACTGGCCGGCAACAAGGTCAACGCAATTCAGGCAGCGCTTTCCGCTGGCGTCCCTGTGCTGAAGTCTTCTGAGTCGTCGGCCGACCTCGACTCTCTGGTCGCCAAGGGCGCCGAGATCGGATTCCCGCTTTTCGTCAAGGCAGTGGCAGGGGGTGGCGGTCGCGGCATGCGTCGCGTTGCCGAGGCCAAAGACCTACCGGGAGCGCTCGCCGAGGCTTCTCGCGAGGCAGACGCAGCTTTTGGTGACCCGCGCGTGTTCTTGGAGCAGGCAGTGCTTCGTCCGCGCCACATCGAGGTTCAGATTCTCGCGGATGGCGCTGGCAATGTCGTGCACCTGTTTGAGCGCGACTGCTCGGTTCAGCGCCGCAACCAGAAGGTCGTCGAAATCGCGCCTGCCCCGCTGCTCGACGAGTCGCTTCGCCAGCTGCTCTACCGCGACGCCGTAGCCTTCGCCAAGACCATCGGCTACTCTAACGCGGGAACCGTCGAGTTCTTGATCGACACCGTCGGCCCAAACGCCGGTAAGCACGTGTTCATCGAGATGAACCCGCGCATCCAGGTCGAGCACACCGTCTCTGAGGAGATCACCGACATCGACCTCGTGCAGAGCCAGATGCGCATCGCATCGGGCGAGACCCTGCCAGAGCTCGGGCTTACCCAAGACACCATCGAGATGCACGGCTTTGCGATGCAGTGCCGCATCACCACCGAAGACCCTGCCGCCGGGTTCCGCCCAGACACCGGCAAGATTACGACCTACCGTTCGCCTGGCGGTGCCGGCATTCGCCTTGACGGCGGAACCATCTCGGCTGGCTCCGAGGTCAGCCCGCACTTCGACTCGCTGCTCGTAAAGCTCATTGCCAAGGGCAAGACCTTCGACACCGCCGTGATGCGTGCCCGACGCGCGCTGGCCGAGTTCCGCATCCGTGGTGTTGCCACCAACATCGCCTTCTTGCAGGCCGTCATGGATGACCCGACCTTTGCCGCGGGAGACCTCTCGACCGCGTTCATCGACGAGCGCCCAGAGCTGTTCGCCGCGAAGTCGTCGAAAGACCGCGGCACCAAGATCATGCAGTGGCTCGCCGATGTCACGGTGAACCAGCCATATGGGCCACGCGGCGGGCACATCACGCCGGGCGTCAAGCTGCCAAAGCTCAACGTCATTGCGCCGGCACCGGCGGGTTCGCGACAGCGCCTGCTAGAGCTTGGCCCGCAGGGCTTTGCCAAGGCGCTTCGCGAACAGACCGCGGTCGCGGTCACCGAGACTACCTTTCGTGACGCCCACCAGTCACTGCTGGCGACTCGCGTGCGAGGCCGCGACCTGGTCACCGCCGCGCCGTACGTTGCGCGCCTGACCCCTCAGCTGCTCTCGGTTGAGGCCTGGGGCGGAGCCACCTACGACGTAGCCCTGCGCTTCTTGGGCGAAGACCCGTGGGAGCGCCTTGCCGCCCTGCGCGCCGCCATGCCAAACCTCTGCATTCAGATGCTGCTTCGCGGCCGCAACACTGTTGGCTACACCCCGTATCCAACCGAGGTCACCGAGGCCTTCGTGGCCGAGGCCGCAGCAACCGGCGTCGATATCTTCAGAATCTTCGACGCACTCAACGACGTCAGCCAGATGAAGCCGGCCATCGACGCCGTGCTCAAGACCAAGACGGCAATCGCCGAGGTCGCGCTCTGCTACACCGCTGACCTGCTCGACCCGAACGAGAAGCTCTACACGCTCGACTACTACCTCAACCTGGCCCAGCAAATCGTGGATGCTGGCGCTCACATCATCGCCATCAAGGACATGGCCGGACTCTTGCGCCCAGCCGCCGCTGCCAAGCTCGTGGCGGCCCTGCGCGAGCGTTTCGACCTGCCGGTGCACCTGCACACCCACGACACCGCTGGCGGTCAGCTGGCAACCCTCATGGCTGCCATCGACGCTGGCGTCGACGCTGTCGACGTCGCATCCGCGCCTATGGCCGGCACCACCAGCCAGCCATCCGCTTCGGCACTCGTTGCCGCCCTTGCGCACACTCCACGCGACACCGGAATCAGCCTCGGGCAGATCTCGGCGCTGGAGCCATACTGGGAGGCCGTTCGCTCGGTCTACGCACCATTCGAGTCTGGTCTGCCGGGCCCAACTGGTCGCGTCTACAAGCACGAGATCCCGGGCGGTCAACTCTCTAACCTTCGCCAGCAGGCCATTGCGCTTGGCCTCGGTGACCACTTCGAAAAGGTCGAAGACATGTATGCGGCGGCCAATGAGATCCTCGGCCGACCCACCAAGGTGACTCCATCCTCAAAGGTCGTCGGAGACCTCGCCCTGCACCTTGTTGCTGTCAACGCCGACCCCAAGGACTTCGCCGAGAACCCGCAGAACTACGATGTTCCAGACTCGGTCGTCGGCTTCATGGCAGGCGAGCTCGGCGACCTGCCAGGCGGATGGCCAGAGCCTTTCCGCACCAAGGTGCTGCAGGGCAAACAGCTGAAGTTCGGTATCACCCCGGTGTCGGCAGAGGACCTCGCGATTCTCGAGGGCGACGACGCCAAGGCGCGTCGCAGCACCCTGAACCGCCTGCTCTTCGCGGGCCCAACCAACGACTTCTTGCGCTCGCGCGAGACCTACGGCAACCTCGACAACGTCGACACGGTTGACTACCTCTATGGCCTCGAGCAGGGCCGCGAGCACGTGGTCGAAATCTCGCGCGGTGTGCGTCTGTATGTAGGCCTCGAGGCAATCGGAACTCCAGACGCCAAGGGCTTTAGAACGGTCATGGCCACTCTCAACGGCCAGCTTCGCCCGATCAACGTTCGCGACCGCAAGATCGCGGCAGATGTCGCAAGCGCAGAAAAGGCAGACACCAACAACCTCGGCCACGTTGCCGCGCCGTTCGCCGGTGTGGTCACGCTGCAGACCGTCGAAGGCGCTCACGTAGAGGTTGGTGACCCGGTAGCCACCATCGAAGCGATGAAGATGGAGGCAACCATCACGGCCAGCGTTGCGGGCGTTGTCCGCCGCCTCGCGGTATCCAAGACCCAGTCGGTGGATGCCGGCGACCTGATTCTCGTGGTGGGCGACTAGCCCGAATAAACTAGGGGAGTCCCAAAGGACGAAACCAAAGGAGACCCACATGGATCTGCCAGACGGAAACAACGATTTTCTGAATCCGCGCCGTGCCGAAGAAGAGCAGCCGCAGACGCACTCGCTCGCCGAGATTGCCGTGGATGCCGGCACTGTAGACGTGACCCCGGCCACTTCGTCGGTCGAGATTGTCACCGAACAGCCTCGCTTCGCACCTGCCCCGGTGACGCCATCGGCCCCGGTCGAGGCAGCCGCCCCGCTTCGCCGCACCAACTACACCAGACGTGATTCGCTCAGCGGTGCCACCTTTGATCAGCCAGAGCCAGCCGCGATGCTTACCGCCGACCGCCTGCTCGACGCGAGCGCCAAGTTTCGTCCGGCACCAGAGTCAGGCTTTCGCCGCTTTCTTTACTTCTTGAGCCTCAAGTCGATCAACCTTGGCGACCCGGCTTCGGTTCGCGCCCGCAAGGCCATCGAGGCTCGCATCGCGGTTCCGCTCGACGGCGGCGCACGCTTTGTTCCCGTCTTGACCCGCAAGGGTGGCGTTGGCAAGACCACCATTAGCACGCTCCTTGGCATGGCGCTGGCCACCGCCCGCGAAGACCGCATCATCGCGATCGACGCCAACCCAGACCGCGGAACCCTAGCCGAGCGCGTGAGCAAGAACACCCGCTTCACGGTTCGCGACGTAGTCAACCGTGCCGCCGCAATCGACGGCTTCACCGACTTTTCGACAATGGTTTCGCGCGATGTGACTCGTCTCGACGTGCTGGCATCTGACTCTGACCCGATGCTGTCTGAGGCCTTCAGCGAAGGCGACTACAACGTGGTTGCCGACATGGCGGCGCGTTATTACTCGATCGTGCTCACCGACTGCGGAACCGGCATCGTGCACTCAGTCATGCGCCCGACCCTGCAGCGCGCTAGCGGCCTGGTGATCGTCTCCGGCGGCTCGGTCGACGAGGCCCGCCTGGCATCCGAGACCCTAACCTGGCTCGAGGCCAACGGCTGGGGCGACCTGGTTCGAGGCTCGGTGGTTGCTCTAAACACCGCAACCCAGGCAACCAGCCTGGTCAAGCTCGACGAGATCGAGCAGCACTTCAAGACTCGAGTGCGCGCCGTGGTTCGCATTCCTTACGACCCAGCCCTGGCCGCCGGTTCGGTGATCAAGTTCAACGAACTCAAGCCGCAGACCCGCGAGGCAGCTCGCGAACTCGCCGCGCTTGTGGTCGACGGCCTGGTCGCTCAGCAGCAGTAGGCATCCGCGTTGGCAGTTCGTGACATTCGTCACTTCGGTGACCCCGTTCTGAAGTCGCAATCAGAGCCAATCAAAGACCTCGATGCCGCTGCCGGACTCGTCGAAGACCTGCTCGAAACCACCCAGCTGCCTGGCCGCGCTGGCGTGGCAGCCCCGCAAATCGGCGTCAATCTGCGCGCGTTTTCATACAACGTGGATGGCGAGGTCGGCTACCTGATCAACCCTCGAATCATCGAGTTGTCAGGCGAAAAGCAACTGGTCGATGAGGGCTGCCTGTCTGTGCCCGGGCTCTGGCACCCGACCCCGCGCTACGAGTTTGCGCGCGCCGAGGGCATTGACCTCAACGGCAATCGAGTCGAACTCAGTGGAACCGGCCTGATGGCTCAAATGCTTCAGCACGAGTGCGATCACTTGGAAGGCCTCGTTTACCTCGACAGGCTAGAACCGGCTCAGCGCAAAATCGCGATGGCCGAGGTTCGCGCCAGCGACTGGTTTCTGAAGCCCTAGCCGCTTTCGCAGGCTTACTCGGCCTTGGGAACCTCTGCGGTGCGAGGCGGGGTGCCGTAGATCTCATCAATCAGCGGGGAAAAGTCGGCAATCACAACGTTGCGTTTGACCTTGGCCGACGGCGTGATGTGGCCCGACTCCTCGCTCAGTTCGGTCTCGATGACCTTGAACTTACGAATCGATTCGGCCTGAGAGACGGTCTTGTTGACCTTGTCCACCGCACGCTGAAGCTCGTCAAGCACGATCGGCGCCTTGGCGGCCTGAGCGACCGACATGGTTTTGTCGCCGCCGTTGTTGGCGAGCCAGATGGGGAGCATCTCGGCGTCCAGCGAAATCAGAGCGGCGATGAACGGCTGGTTATCGCCCACAACGACGGCCTGGCTGATGAGCGGGTTCGCTCGAAGTATGTCTTCCATGGGGGCCGGGGCAACGTTTTTGCCGCCCGCGGTCACCAAGAGTTCCTTCTTGCGGCCGGTGATTTGCAGGAATCCCTGGTCGTCGAGCTTGCCGATGTCGCCCGAGTGGAACCAGCCATCCTCGAGAACCTCGGCGCTGGCCTTCGGGTTCTTCCAGTAACCGGTGAAGATGTTGGTGCCGCGAAGCATGATCTCGCCATCCTCGGCGATTCGAATGCCCGTGCCTGGCAGCAGTTGGCCCACCTTGCCGATTCGAATGGCGTCTGGGCGCGCAATCATGTGCGGCGCGTGAGTCTCGGTAAGCCCATAACCCTCGAGCACCAGTAGGCCGGCGGCGCGATAGAAGTGACCAAGGCGCTCGCCGAGCGGCGCACCGCCAGAAATCGCGTAGCGAACGTTGCCGCCCATGACCTCGCGGAGCTTCTTGTAGACGAGAGCATCGAACACGCCGTGCTTGAGGCGCAGGCCGATGCCTGGGCCGCGCTTGGTCTCAAGCGCGCGTGAGTAGGCCACGGCGGCTGCGGCTGCGGCCCTGAAGATCTTGCCCTTGCCGCCAGACTCCGCCTTCTGCTCGGCGCTGTTGTAGATCTTCTCGAACACGCGAGGCACGGCGAGCAAGAAGTCTGGTGCCAGCGACTTCATGCCAGCCTGCAACTGCTTGATGTCGGGCTGGTGGCCCACGCGAACGCCAGCGTGAGCGCAGAGAACTTCGATGAAGCGCGCGTAAACGTGAGCAAGCGGCAAGAACAGCAGGGTGGTGGTGCCCTCGTGAACGACCTCTGGCAGTTCCATGGTTGCGTTCTTGGCGAGGTCAACGAATCCGCGGTGAGTCAGTTCGCAGCCCTTGGGGCGACCGGTGGTGCCGGAGGTGTAAACGATGGTGGCGAGGCTCGACATCTTGGCTTGCTTGCGGCGCAGCTCTAACTCGCCATCAGAGACCGAGCCGCCGCTGGCCGCCAGGCTCTTGAGGTCGGCGTTGTCGAAACGCCAGACGCGCGTCACAGCAGCGAGCGAGCCCTTGACCTCTTCGAAGCGGGCCTCGAGGGTGGCCGACTCGACGAACAGGGCAACGGCGCCCGAATCGCTGAGAATCCATTCCATCTGCGATGGCGAGGATGACTCGTAGATGGGCACCGGAACGGCTCCCGCAAACCAGATTCCGAAGTCAATGAGGGTCCACTCGAATGTCGAGCGCCCCATGATGGCAACCCGGTCGCCAGCCTGAATGCCGGCAGCCACGAGCCCCTTGGCCAAGGCTCGAACGCCTTTCAGAAAGTCGGCGGCTGTGACGTCATCCCAGTCGTCGTTCTTGGCCAACCGAGCATAGAGCGCTAGTTCTGGCGTCTTGGCTGCGCGCTCGACGAGCAGATCGGTGATGTTCGTGTCTTCAGAAGACTCGACAAGCAGAGGTACGTCGTATGCGTCCACAGTGCCCCCTCGGTTGGCTAAGTTGCTGTTTACTCTATTCGCAGATGCCGCTCGCGGGCGGTCGATTTGCTGGTTCGATATACTTTTGAGAGAGTCGGTTGGCGCAAATGTTTAGCGAGGGTTCACATGCACGCAGTAGGCATCGACATCGGCGGTACGAAAATCGCCGGGGCCGTGGTGGCAGCCGACGGTTCAATTGTGCGCGAGGCTCGCGTGCCGACGCCCGCAACAGACTCGGATGCGATTGCCGCAGCCGTCGTTGAGATGGTGCGCGAGCTCTCTGCCGGCGAGCAGGTCGTGGGCGCAGGCGTCGCAGCTGCGGGATTCATCGATGCCGACCAGGCCAACATCGTTTATGCGCCCAACCTGTCTTGGCGCAACGAGCCTTTCAAGGCCAAGCTCGAGGCAAAGCTCGACCTGCCGATTCTGATCGAAAACGACGCCAATGCAGCCGGTTGGGCCGAGTATGCCTTTGGCGTCGGCCGCGGCTACCGAAGCATGGTGATGCTAACCATTGGCACAGGTGTCGGCGGTGCGATCATCAATGACTCGAAGCTCTTTAGGGGCGGCTTTGGCATCGGCGGCGAACTCGGGCACTTCATTGTCGACCCGGGCGGGCGCCTCTGCGGTTGCGGCATGAAGGGCTGTGTCGAACAGTATGGCTCGGGCACGGCATTGCTGCGCGCCGCCAAGGATCTCGCCGCCTCGACCGCGAGCGACGGCGCGCGCCTGCGCGAACTCGAGTCTCAGGCTGGCACGCTCACCGGCAAAGAGGTTTATCAGGCCATCACAGAGGGCGACGCTGGCGCGCTGCGCATTCTCGCCGAACTCGGCACCTGGCTCGGAACCGCCATCGGCTCGTTCACGGCGATTCTTGACCCAGAGATTGTGGTCATCGGCGGGGGAGTTAGCGCCGCTGGCGACCTGTTGCTGAACCCGATTCGCGATGCCTACCTGGCACACCTGCCAGCCCGCGGGTTCAGGCCCGAGCTTGAGGTCAAGGGCGCCGAACTGCTCAATGACGCTGGAGTCGTCGGCGCGGCCGACCTCGTGCGCCGCATGGTCGCCAAAGGTTAAACTAGACGTTCGCTCATTGACTAGTTAGTCAGTGGCTAATTCCAAAGAAAGCGGGGTGTGACATGGCCTATTTCATTTTGAAGAATTTCATTCTCGGCCCACTGTTGCGCCTGCTGTTTCGCCCGTGGGTTCGCGGCATGGAGAACATCCCGACCAACGGTGCGGCGATTCTGGCCAGCAACCACCTCTCGTTTTCTGACTCAATCTTTTTGCCGCTGCAGTCTCGTCGCCCAGTCGTGTTCTTAGCCAAGAGCGAGTACTTCACCGGCAAGGGCCTCAAAGGTGCCCTGACTCGTTGGTTCTTCAAGGGCACCGGGCAGTTGCCGATCGACCGCTCGGGCGGCAAGGCATCAGAGGCCTCGCTCAACACCGGTCTGCAGGTGCTTGCATCCGGGCAGGTCCTTGGCATTTACCCTGAGGGCACGCGTAGTCCCGATGGTCGCCTTTACCGCGGCCGCACCGGCATCGCCCGCATGGTGCTCGAGGCCAAGGTTCCGGTCATCCCGGTTGCAATGATTGACACCGAAAAGGTGCAGCCAATCGGCCGCAAGCTGCCGAGGATTCGCCGAGTCGGCATCATCGTCGGCAAGCCGCTCGACTTCTCGCGCTTCGAGGGCATGGATGGCGACCGCATCGTGCTGCGCGCCATCACCGACGAGATCATGTACGAGCTGATGAAGATCAGTGGTCAAGAATACGTTGACGTCTACGCGTCATCCATGAAAGAAAAGAAAACAAGGTAGGGCAGTGGCTAACAATAACGAGAAGGTTGTCTTGGCAGATCCGGCAGTAATCGCTGGTCTCGACAACTATCGCAACCTGCCTGCCGCCCAGCAGCCCACCTGGCTAGACCAGGCAGCGCTCGCCGCCGTGCAAGCAGAGCTTTCGAAGCAGCCGCCTCTTGTCTTTGCCGGTGAGGTGGACATTCTTCGCGACCGCTTGGCTCAGGCTGCACAGGGCAAGGCCTTCTTGCTTCAGGGCGGCGACTGCGCCGAGACCTTTGCCGACGCCACCGCCGACCGCATTCGCAACCGCGTAAAGACGATTCTGCAGATGGCCGTCGTGCTGACCTACGGCGCTTCGATGCCCGTCATCAAGATGGGCCGCATGGCGGGCCAGATGGCCAAGCCGCGCTCTTCGAACGACGAGACCCGCGACGGCGTGACCCTGCCTGCCTACCGCGGCGACGCCGTCAACGGCTACGACTTCACCGCCGAGTCGCGCGCGCACGACCCGAAGCGCCTGCTTCAGGCCTACCACACCTCGGCTTCGACGCTGAACCTGATTCGCGCCTTCACTATGGGTGGATTCGCCGACCTGCGTTCGGTGCACGAGTGGAACAAGGGTTTCACCGACAACCCGGCAAACGCTCGCTACGAGACTCTCGCAAAAGAGATCGACCGTGCGATTCGATTCATGGATGCCTGTGGCGCCGACTTCAACGCCCTGCGCGCCGTTGACTTCTATGTCAGCCACGAGGCTCTGCTCTTCGACTACGAGCGACCGCTAACCCGCATCGACTCGCGCACCGGAACCCCATATGACACCTCTGGCCACCTCGTCTGGATCGGCGAGCGCACCCGTCAGCTCGACGGCGCTCACGTTGACTTCATGTCGCGCATCCGCAACCCAATCGGCGTCAAGCTCGGCCCGACCACTCAGCCAGACGACGTTCTGCACCTGATCGACAAGCTCGACCCAAATCGCGAGCCTGGCCGCCTGACGTTTATCTCACGAATGGGTGCCGGCAAGATTCGCGAAGAACTGCCAAAGCTCGTCGAGGCAGCCAAGAACTCTGGCGCAGAGCCGCTCTGGATCACCGACCCGATGCACGGCAACGGCATCACCACCAAGAACGGCTACAAGTCGCGTCGCTTCGACGACGTGATGGACGAGGTTCGCGGATTCTTCGAGGTGCACAAGGCCCTAGGCACCGTGCCGGGCGGCATCCACGTTGAGCTGACCGGCGACGACGTAGCAGAGTGCCTAGGCGGTTCGGAGCAGATCGACGAGGCGACTCTCGAGGAGCGCTACGAGTCTCTGTGTGACCCTCGCCTAAACCACAGCCAGTCGCTCGAGTTGGCATTCTTGGTTGCGGAGCAGTTGGCCAAAAACTAGCTAGCAGCTCCTACTCGGTGCAGCGCCGCGCAAAGCGTGCGCTTGGCCTGCATGGCGTCTAGTTCGACGAAATAGTGATGCTGTCACCAGCGCGCACCGTCGTACCCGCATCAACCGAGGTGCGCTTGATCTTGACTATGCCCCAGTCGCTCGTGAGGCGATCGGTGTTCACGACCGGCTTGAGGCCCAGGTTTCGCAGGGCAAGCTGACCGGCTGCGATGGTCTGCCCAATGAGCTGCGGCATGATCACCGTGTGCGGGCCCTTAGAGACAATCAGGTCGACGACCGCTCCGTGGCCGAGTTCGGTCAGCCCGCCACGAGGGTTCAGGGCGATTGCCGAGCCGACCGGAACCGCATCCGAATATTCGAACTTGACCTTGCCCAGTTTGAGCCCAGCCAACTGAATGGCAACCTTGGCGGCCGAGCTGTTGAGGTTTAGCACCTGTGGCAGTGGCCCGAGCGAGACCTTCACATCGATGGATGAGCCCTCGGCGACTCGCTTGCCGTCGGCGCCCGTGTAGTCGAAGACCTGGCCCACGGGGGTTGCGTCGAAGTACGACGAGACGGCGCCGATCTTGAAGCCGGCGGCCACAACGGCTGCCTCGGCGCTGACCAGGTTTTGGCCGCGCAGGCTCGGAGCCCGAAGCATCTTGGGGCCGATGGAGACAAAGATTTTTAGGGTTCCGCCGCGAGCGAGTGGCAGGCCGGCGGCGGGTTCGGTGTGCGACACGAGCGACTTGGCAACCGAGGCGCTGTGTTCGCTGGCCTCGACAAAGTTGAGGTCAAGTCCGGCGAGCTGGTTCTCGGCGGCCGCGGGGCTCTGCCCAATTAGGTTTGGCACCGTGATTGGTGCGCCGGGGCCAGCGCTGAACCACCAGCCGCCCGCCGATCCGATAACGATGGCGAGCATGCTCGCGATGATGAATCCGATGAGCGGTCTACGTTTGCGAAGTTCGGCGAAGGGGGCGGCTTCGTTTTGGCCAGCCGAGAGGTCGATGCGCTCGGTTGCGCCGGCAGGCAGTGTCGGTGGCGTCGAAGCCGGCATCCCAACGTCAACGCGCTCGGTGGCGTTCGTGGCCTCGGCGGCGAGTTCTTCTGCGCTGATGCGCTTGGTGGCAGCGTTCGAACGCGGCTGCCGGATTCCGCTCTTCACCGCGGCCTTGGCCTCGCTTACGGCAGCGAGCAACTCGCGCGCATCTGCCGGCCTGTCTTGCGGGTCTTTGGCGGTTGCCCAGAGCACGAGGTCATCGACCTCGGCCGGCACCGTCGCAAGCACCGTCGATGGCGCTGCGACCCGCGAGTTGGCGTGTTGAAAAGCTATCTGCACGGCTTGCTCGCCCTGATAGGGCTGCTTACCGGTGACCAACTCGAAGAGCAGGATGCCGATGGCGTAAACGTCGCTGCGTTCGTCGGCAACCCCGCGAGTGACCAACTCGGGCGAGAGGTAGGCCACGGTTCCAATCAACGATGCGGTTTGAGTGTTGGCGCTCACCGCCCTGGATAGCCCGAAATCGGCGAGCTTTACTCTGCCGTCGTCTGCCAACAGGATGTTCTCTGGCTTGATGTCACGGTGAAGAATTCCGGCCCGGTGAGCCGCCGCCAAACCAGAGAGCACGTACTCGAGAAGTTCGAGCGAACGGTGTGCCTCGAGGGCTCCGAATCGCTTGATTGCGTCTCGCAGGGTCATCCCTGAGACGTATTCCATTACGAGATAGACAATCGGGCCGTCTTCGCCCTGGTCGAGCACGTTGACCAGGTTTGGGTGGTTTAGCTTGGCGGCATTTTTGGCCTCGGCCTCAAAGCGCTCGATGAAGCTCTGGTCTGAAAGCAGGTGCTGATGCACGATCTTTATGGCCACTGTGCGCTCGAGGCGCAGGTCGCGCGCCTCGAAGACCGAGGCCATTCCACCCTGAGCTATCAGGCGCTCGACAAGATAGCGCGAGGCAATCGTCTTGCCGATGTACTGCTCTTGCATTCTTGAACCTGACCTGTGTGCCGCCGCTCGGCGCCTGCTAGCAGTTTAGTTTGCGACATTGTTTCAAACCGCGATGCCGAGGCGCTCGCGATGTGGCAATCTTGAGGCGTGGCAGATGTTTTTGAATCCGTATCCTCGTGGCTAACCGTTCCAGACGTAGCTGAAGTTCTTGGCGTATCGCCCGGCAGAGTTCGTCGATTCATCGAGGAGCACACGCTGATCGCGGTCAAGCGCGACGGTGTCTTCAAGATTCCAGCCGAAACCATCCAAGAGAACGAGCCGCTGCCGTCGCTGCGCGGCACCATCCTGGTTTTGATCGACTCTGGCTTTGACGTTTTGAGTGCCACCGAGTGGCTCTACACCTTCAACGACGAACTCAATCGCAAGCCAATCGAGAGTCTCGTGATGGGCCGCAAGGCCGAGGTTCGCCGAGTAGCGCAGGCCCTAGCCTTCTAACCCCCGGCTGCACCAGCGTGGCTTAGCTCTCGCGGTTCATTACCTTTAGCGCAAGCTGTCGCAGAGCGGCCTTAGCTTCGGATCCAAGCGTTAGTGACTCCAGGTTCGCCAAGGCCTCGTTGCCAAGCTCTTCAATCATCTGCTCGGTTTTGGCCAGCGCGCCGCCGCCCTTGATGGTCTGCTGCAAGAAACCAATCTGCTCGGGGCTCAGGTCGCGGCTGGTCAACAGCTCGTCAAAAAGCGCGCCGACAGATGGGCTCAGTTGCTCGCGGGTGATTGCCACCAAGACGGTGCGCTTGCCTTCTCGCAGGTCGTCGCCAGCCGGCTTGCCGGTCACCGCTGGGTCGCCGAAGACCCCCAGGATGTCGTCTCTAAGCTGAAATGCCATGCCCAGCGGAATGCCGAAGGCCGACAGTCCGCGCAACAGCGCAGGCTCTGCTCCGGCAAAGGCCGCGCCAATCAGCAGTGGTGCCTCGATGCTGTACTTCGCAGTTTTATACAGGATGACTCGGTTCGCGCGACCCACCGCTTCGTCAACCGAGCGAGTTGGGGCGGCGTTCTCTTCGAGCACGTCGAGGTACTGGCCAGCCATAACTTCGTCACGCATCTTGCTGAACTCCGAGCGGCAGGCGCCCTCGATCGTCTGGCTAGGTGCGTTTAGCAGCGCCTGGCCAAAGATCTCGCTGCTCCAACCGAGCATCAGGTCACCAACCAGCACGGAGCCGGCCATGCCAAAGCGCTCGGGGGTTCCGGCCCATCCGGAGTTCTTGTGCGTCGCCTCGAAGCGCTTGTGCACGGCGGGGGCACCGCGGCGCGTGTCGGACTGGTCTAGCAGGTCGTCGTGAACTAGGGCCGCGCCGTGAAACATCTCGAGTGCCGAACAAATGTCGACCATCGCGGCGGTCGAGGCGCGGCGCTGAGCTTCATCCAGGGGGTCGCTGACCGCGAGGGCGGCAGCCCAAGACCAGTAGCAAAAGAGCGCGCGAAAACGCTTGCCACCGGCGAGCAACGAGGATGTGTAGTCGAGCAGGGGAGCGAGGTCGGGCGAGATGCCCTCGAACGAAGACTTGCGCTCGGCGCAGAACTCATCCAGGCGTTTTTGCACCAGCTGCAGCAAGACTTCGGTTTCATTCACGCCAATAGCCTAATCGCCCGAATAGTCCTAGAATCGAGTCAAAGCCCAAGGTTGAATCGGAGGTGTGTCTGGTGGCCCTTTCGGAGCGCGAACAACGACTGCTCGACGAACTCGAGCGCGGGCTTTATGCCGATGACTTCAAACCCAAGCGCACTCGCGAGGTTCGCAACCCGGCAGCCAAGGTGGTTGGCGGAATCCTGCTGGCGGCCATCGGCATCTCGGTGCTCGTCTTCGCGGTCATGATTCAGCTCGTAATCTTTGGCGTGATCGGCTTTTTGGTGATGCTCGGCGGCATCCTGGTTGCCTCGGCGTCGCAGGCCGCGCCTAAGCCCGGCAAGACCGGCCAGCGAACGGCTCAGGCGGGGCGAGCCAAGTCTTCTTGGACGAGCGACTTCTTTGAGAACCGCTGGGATAAGCGCGACTAAAGGTATTCCTGGCCGAAATAGTGGCCGCCCTCCACTCCAACCCCACTTCGGTGGGGTTTTCGTCATTTTGGTCAGCAATTTGCCTATTTTGTGAACGAATGTTAGATTTTTCCTCCACTCGCTATATCCCGCATAGTTATTGACTTGTTACCTAAGTTGGGGCGTATTTTTTGCCTAATTTCTGGTGTTGGTGGCGTGAAGTGGAGTAAAGTGGGGAATACAGGTTAGTTCGACGAAGAGATAGGGGGAGCCGATGCTTTCAGGTCGTCACAACCCCAAACTCGACGAAAAGGGCC
>CANGNR010000013.1 GCA_947455385.1 Microbacteriaceae bacterium | reverse complement strand
TGGTTGACTCCGCGGTCACCTGCGTGGTGAATACCTTGCCGAATCCGAGCTGATTGAACCAGAGCGCGTTCGTGTAGAAACCGGCGCTGTTGACGGCGATAACCGCGAGCACGATGACAATAATCGCCGCGTTTCGAGCCGGACGACGGGGCTTAGAAGCCGAGGCCTTCTGGTTCGAAACAGAACTTGAGGTCATTTTGGGTCTCCGATTTGATTGGGATAAAACTTAGTTTGCATTGCAGGTTGGCAGCGAGTCGAGAGACGCACCCTGTGCAATCTTGTCGAGGGCCGTCAGGGCGTCCTTGATATTGGCCACCGAGAAGACTTCGAGACCGGCCGGGATGTGCCCGACCACCTCGTTGCAGTTGGACTTCGGGGCAAAGAAATACTGGGCGCCCTGTTCGCTGGCGCCGATCATCTTTTGAGCGATTCCGCCGATGGGGCCAACCTTGCCGTCGAGATCAATGGTTCCCGTGCCGGCGATTTTCTTGCCGCCGTTGAGGTGGCCCGGAGTCAGCTTGTCGATGATGCCGAGGGCGAACATCAGGCCGCCGCTTGGGCCGCCGATGCCATCGAGTCTGGTCTTGATTTCGAACGGAAACTCGTAGCTGTTTGCAATGATGATGCCCAGGCGCCAGCTGCCATCGGTGCGCTTCTGCGGCGTGACCTCGACGGTCAAACGTTTGGAGCCGCGAATCAAGCCGAGACGAAGCGGCTTGGCCTTGGCCCACGCCGCAATGTAGTTGGGCAGATCATCGATTCTTGAGACCTTGACCCCGTTTACCGAGAGGATTTTGTCGCCGAGCCTCAACGCCTTTTTGGCTGGGCTATCGGCCGCTATTTCGACCACGCCGATTTTGTACGGCACCTTGTAGCCGAGCTCCTTGAGCGCAATCAACTTGGCCGACTCTTGCGAGTCTTGCATCATCTGCTGGTCTTGGGCTTCGACCTGCTTGGTGCTGAGGTCTGGCGGGTAGACCTCATCGGTCGGCACGATTATCGAACCGGCCCTGCGGCTCAGGCTCCACAGTTGCAAGAAGCTCAGCGGCTTGGCAGGCGAACCCTGCACGTTCACGGTCAGAAGGTCTAGGGCCCCCGAGGTCGGGTAGGTGTCGACGCCGGTAATAGAGATCACCGGGTTGCCGCCGTCTTCGCCCAAAACGTTGAAGACAGGGCCGGGCTGCTCGACCACGTAGCCAGATGGCAGGGCAGCAAGCGAGCCCAGGCACAGGCCAAAAACCACCAGCAAGGATGTGCCGATTCGGCGCCTGCGCTTCGAGTGGCGCTGGGGCTGCGACGAACCGTGTTCGTCGTCAAAAAAAGTCATCGCGCCTCCGTTGGGTTAAAGCCTAAGCAGGTGAGCAGACAGCGCCGAAACGCTGCGCCAAACCACCCCACGCTGTGGGCGAACAAGGCCAATTTGCTTGGTCGCGCTCCCGAGTCACGTCAAATCTCGAGATAGCGTTGAGTCAGGAGGCGCCTTGTCTGAGCCATTCGACAACGAAGATTCGTCAGAGAACCCCAACGAAGACGAACTGCAAGACTTTCTGCGCAAATTTATGGGCCAGGATGGCGGTCTCTCGCCAGAGCAACTCGCCGCTGCGGCCGGCCTGCCCAAAGACCCCAAGGCCCTTGCCGACCTGCTGGCGCAGATTCAGTCGGCGCTGGCGACGCCGGCCGGCGGTTCATCGGTCAACTGGAGCCTGGCAACGCAAAAGGCACGCGAGATTGCCCGCACGGGCGGGCAGGGCATCTTGGAAAGTCAGCGCAAAGACATCGCAGACGCAATCAAGATTGGGTCGCTCTGGTTGAACCAGGCAACCGCGCTCTCTGAGCTAACTTCAGAACCAAAACTGCTGAGCCGTGAGCTCTGGACCGCAGACGCCATGCCTCTCTTTCAGGCCCTCGCCCAGCCGGTGGCCGAAAGCATGAGCAATGCGCTGGCCGATAACCTACAGAGCAACCTGCCCGAGGAACTCGCCGGCAGCATGAAATCGGCGGGTGGCCTCATGCGTTCTATCGGAGCGGCCATGTTCGCGATGCAGTTGGGCGAGGCAATCGGCCGTCTCTCAACCGAAGTGCTCACCGGCGGCGACATCGGCCTGCCAATCTTTCAAGACCAGCGGGCTGCCTTCGTGCCGCAAAACCTCGGCTCTTTCGTGGACTCCTTTGAGTCGGATCGCGACCAGACCTACATCTACCTGGCCGTGCGCGAGATGGTGCACGCGCGATTGTTCAAAAACAGCAAGTGGCTGCGCGACTACGTGGTGCAGCAGATCACAAACTTCTCGAGCGGCATCACCATCGACTCAGAAAAACTGGCCGGCCTCGCCGAGCGGTTTGACCCGAGCGACCCATCCTCGCTTCAGGCGGCACTCGAAAGCGGTGCTCTCATTTCTGAGCACAGCGAAGACCAAAAGATCGCCCTCGAACGAGTTGAAACGATTCTTGCGCTGATCGAAGGTTGGGTCGAGGTCGTCACCGAGTCAGCGACCAAGCTGCTGCCAAAGTCTCAGGCCATCGCCGAGGCGGTTCGTCGCAGGCGAGCCACGGGTGGGCCAGCCGAAAAGACCTTCACGACGCTCGTCGGTCTTCAGCTCAGGCCGCGCAGACAGCGCGAGGCAACCGAGATGTGGCGCCGCATTACTAACGAGGTTGGTGTCGCCAAACGCGATGGTCTCTGGTCTCATCCCGACATGCTGCCGACTAGCCCCGACATCGATGATCCGACCCTGTTGATTGCCAAGCTGCGCGCAGAAACAGGGGCAATAGACGCCATCGACCAGATGCTGATCGACCTGCTCAACGACGAAGGCCCTGTGGACAGCGCCGAATAGGCGTCTCAACTTCTTGTAATACTTCGGCGATGGTCATTCGAATCGCTCGCTCGGCTCCCCTGCTCTGGCGCTCCCCCGACTCGCTGCAGGTTGGCAGCGGGCAGAAAGCAACCCGGCTCGAGGCGCTAAATCTCGCCGAACAAAGACTGATCCGCTTGCTGCAATCGGGGGTGCACGACCCAGACTTCAACGAGGTAGCGGCCGATGTTGGGGTTGAGGCCGCGCAAGCAAAAGCAATGCTGCATAAGCTCGAGCCCGTTCTAGAGCGAGAGCAGCGGGCGGCAAAGCCGGCTCGGGGCAAGCCGGGTGATGGCGACGGGCTGACTCCCGAGTTTGTGACATCGGCGGTTGCCGAAATTGTTCGTGCCAATCTGCGATATCGCGTGGATGGACGGTTAATCCTGAAACGCCGCAGCACGACTCAGGTCTATGTCGAGACCCTCGATCGAACCGGGTTGATTCTCGCCAGGGCGCTGGCCGCGGCCGGCATCGGCAAGATCGTGAGTGGCGACTGCGAGGCCGTGCAGGTGACCGACGTTGGCCCAGACGGATACCCGGCACGAACTCGATTTGCCCGTCGATCTCAGGCCGCCGAAATCATTTTGACCCAGGGCTACGGCTCGGTAGAAACAGTCTTCGATCGGCCCCACCCCGCGGTTCTCGGCAAGACAAACCTCGCCATACTCGTGGCTCACGGCAGTCTCGAACCAGAGCGACACCTGCGCTGGCTGCGAATGGGTGTCGCCCACATCGCGCTCGTGTTCAGCGACGACGGCGCTCGGGTGTCACCGGTGGTGTCGGGCCGGCCCTGCCTGCTTTGCGATGACTTCGAAAGAGCCGATCGCGACCCGGCCTGGCCGATTTTGGCCGCGCAACTGCAGGGATACTCGGTTGAGTTTGCCGACACCGCATCGCGCTGGATGGCTACGGCCCGCGCGATCCGGCGCATCCTGGCATTTGTTGACGGTGCCGAGTTGCCTGACTCGCGAGACCGTCCTGCAACGATGGCTACGGGGCATCCCGACTGCGCCTGCGCGCTAGTGGCGGGCGGCGATGTCGGCCAAAAACCTTGAGCGCTCTCGGCCGCGGTTTGTGGTCTCGTCACGTCGCGGCCAGGTCAACCGCAGAATTCGCTTGGCGCGGGTCATTGCCACATAAAACAGCCTGCGCTCTTCGGCGAGCTCGGCGTCGGTCTTGGCGAATCCGATCGGCAGGTATCCCTCGGTCACTCCCACCACAAAGACGACATCCCATTCGAGGCCCTTTGCCGCGTGGATCGTCGAGAGCGTTACGGCATCGACGACCGGCTCGTGCTGAGATCGTTGTCGCTCCTCCATCTCGTGCACCAAGTCGCTCGCGTTCGCCGACTCCGGTAGCTCGCCGGCAATCTCGAGCAGCGAGTTCAGGGCCTCCCAGGTTTCGCGCTGCGGCCCGGCCTCGGCCGGCGGCTGAGCCTGCCATCCGAGTGCACGGATGACGTTGGTCATCACTTCGAATGGGTGCAGCTCCGGCTTAACGACTGCCTCTGCCCGCAGACCACGAACAGCGGCCTGCACGTCTCTGCGATTGAAGAACCGGTCGCCACCCTTGACCTGCAAGCCGATGCCTCGCTTAGCCAAGGCGTTTTCGAAGGCCTCGGATTGCCCATTCACTCGGTAGAGCACTGCAATCTCGCGAGCGGGAGTGCCCTGGCTGATGAGCATAGAAATCGATTCGGCAACGGCTTTGGCCTCCGCCACGAGAGAGTCGAAGCCAACCTCGACTGGAGGCTCGCCGACCTCGCGCTGCGACTCGAGTGGTGCGATTTGAGACTGATCAGCAACCAGTCGGTTTGCAGCAGACACGATCGAACCGGTCGACCGATAGTTGCGAGTCAGCTGAACCGTGGTGCAGTTCGAAAAGCGTTCAGAGAACGAATGCAGAAAGGCACTGCTGGCTCCGGTGAACGAATAGATTGTCTGGTTCGGGTCGCCAACCACGCAGAGGTCGCTGCGGTCTCCGAGCCAGAGGTCGAGCAGGGCGTGCTGCAGTGGTGAGATGTCTTGATACTCATCCACGGTGAAAAATCGGTACTGCTGTTGCACGTGCGCGAGCGCCCTCGGCTCCGAGCGAAGCAGGCCGATAGTGAGCACCAGAACGTCCTCCCAGTCGAGTCGCTGGGCGGTGACTTTGGCATTCTCGTATGCCTGTTGAAGTTCGAGGTTTTTCTGCGCGCTAAGCCCAGCAACCTGCGGCCGCTTTGCCTGGGCATACTCTTCGAGGCTCAGCATCGAATACTTGCGCCACTCGATTTCTGCGGCAAACTCACGAACCGCTGGGGCGTCGAGAACGATCTTTGCCTCTTGGGCAACCTGGTTGATCAGCTTGGCCTTTGACTCGATCACCGAAGGAGCGGGAACCCCGGCGAACTGCGGCCAGAAAAACTCGAGCTGAGCCAACGCCGCCGCGTGAAACGTTTTTACCGAGACACCGGGGATGCCCAGTTGGCGCAAACGCTGGCGCAGTTCGCCGGCCGCCCTATTGGTGTAAGTCAACGCAAGAACTCGATTGGCCGAGTAGTACCCCTTGGCGATTCCGTGCGCAATGCGGTGAGTGATGGTGCGGGTTTTTCCTGTGCCCGCACCAGCCAGAATCACGACTGGGCCAACTAGGGCCTCGGCCGCGGCTCGCTGTTCTGGGTCAAGTTGGTCGAGCAAATCCATGGTTATGCGCTTGCGCCCAGCTCGGTGGCCGAGTCAATCGACTCACCCAGCCAGCGTTCAATGATGGCTCGAGCAATCGAAACTCGAGCGGGCAGCAGCAGGTTTGGGGCCTCAGCAATCAGTTCTGCTCGGCTAAACCAGCGGACCTTCTCAATCTCCATGCCGTCTGCTTCGATGCTCTCTGCCGCAAAATCGCTTGCGAGGCGAACCGTGAAACCGAGCATCAACGAATACGGAAACGGCCAAGCCTGGCTGCCAAGGTACTCCGGTTCGCCCACGATGACCCCGGCCTCCTCGAACATCTCGCGCTGTACCGCTGCCTCGAGAGATTCTCCTGGCTCCACGAAACCCGCCAGGATCGACCAGCGGTTGTCCTCCCAGACACCCTGTGAACCCAGCAGGATGCGGTCGGCTGCGTCGGTCACCGCAACGATGATTGCAGGATCTGTCCGAGGAAAAATCTCTGTGCCGTCTGCCAAACAGACCCGCGACCATCCGCTCCTCGAGGTTTTGGTTGCGCTGCCGCAGGCTGGGCAGTGCTGGTTTCTAAGGTGCCAGTTGGCGATCGCGAGCGCCTGCGAGAGGAGGCCGGCATCGCGGTCGCTCAGCCCCGCGCCGGTCTTGCGAAGGTGATGCCACGACTCCTGGTTTGGCTCAATGGCCTTCGCGGCATCGGCATCGAGCACGTGCAGCACAACCCGGGTGCCCGCCGGCTGGTCATCCTGGTGCACCGTCGTCTTGCCAAGGTAGACGCGCTCGATTGCCTCGGGAGCATCTTGGTGCGCGAGCAGGCGCAGCAGCGGCCGAGGCGCGGTGTCGCCCTCGACCAGAAGGGTCAGCCCCTCGTGCAACAGGAGAACTCGAACTTCGGAGTCGGCGGCCAGCTCGTCAAAGAGTTCTTCTCGCTCGCGGGCAAGGTAGTCGCGGTCTACCGCCGAGCGGGCCAGCGGCAGGTTCAGTTCAAGGTTCACAGGTGCCTCAACTTCTGCTCAATTGGCCGCGGTTTGCGTGGCGATGCCCAAGGATGCGGATAACTACTTCTAACCTGTTTGCATGGGCAAATCCCCCTTGATTTTAGCCGCGCTTGCGCAGGCCGCGGTTCCCGCATCGAAGTTCACTCAGGTGACCCCTCTTTCGCGCGACGGCAGCGGACCCTACGACTCGATTTTGCTGACCCTTGAATCTGGCGACCACCTGGTCGCCAAGGTCGCCAGAACTCCAAAGGCCGACGCCGACCTAGTCACCGAGGTCCGTGCGCTGGATGCGCTCACCAACGCATACCGCGCCAGGCTGCCGTTCCAGGTTGCACGCCGCTTGGCCGAGATGCCAGCCGGCAACTCCCGCCACATTTATGTCTTCGACTTCATCTACGGATCTGCCGTTTCGATCAATCAGGTTGCCGCCGATTCGCCCTTGGCGTCGAGCCTGGGCGAGGCTTTGGCGGCGATTCACAACCTTCCGCTGAACCTCGTGCAGGCCACGGGGCTCGCCGAGTTCACCTCTGCCGAGATTCAGAGGCAGCGCGTCGCAGAGTTGGATCGCGCCTTGGCAACTTCGAAGATTCCGCCCGTGCTCGCCCAGCGCTGGGATGAAGCGCTCGAGGATGTCTCGCTGTTTCGCTTTCAGCCCTGCGTGATTCAGGGCTCGTTCAACGACGGCAGCGTGCTTACCAACGACACCGAGGTTGTCGGCGTGCTCAACTGGTCTCACATACAGATTGGCGACCCGGCAGACGACCTGAACTGGATTGCGGCGAGCAATGACCCCGAGCTGATCGACAGAGTTCGCTCGACATACTCGGCTCAGCGCAGCGGTTTCGACAAGGCACTCTGGCGCCGAGCCCAGCTTTACAGCGAGTTCGAGATCGTTCGCTGGCTGCTGCACGGGGTTGCCACCAACGATGCTGAGACTGTTGCCGACGCCGAAGAAATGCTTGCCGCTCTGGTGGCCGAGGTCGAATCAGGTGCAGCCCCAGACCTAGTCGATCGTCCGGAGCCAGTCTTTGCCGCAGCTACCGGGCAGGTGGTCGAAACCACCGCAACCGGAGGAGTCCGAGTTATCGAGGATGACCTCGTCGTGACTTACGTTGCCCCTGACACCGAGCCGGTTGTCACGGTCGCTGCCTCGGAGGAAATCAACCTGGCGCTCGAGTCTGAGGTCGACACCGACTCCACCGAACCTATCGCTGTCGTAGATGACAAGACTCGCCCCATCGAGCTTCCTCCCAAGGGCGACAACGAACTCTTCTAGTTCGATCTATTCAGAGGCAGGTTAACTTTTGGCCGCTGGCTTTGCCTGACTAAGAACCGAGCGCCAAAGGTTGACCAGCTCTGACTCCCCGAGCACCTTTTCGGGCTTGATCTCGAGGTCATCGGCCACGTAGTAGAGGCAAACACCAACTTTTTCTGGCGGCAGACCGCTAAAACGCATGTACGCCATGCGATAGAGCGCCAACTGAAGCGATCGTTCAGATATCTCGTCTTCGGTTACGGGCGGCTTACCCGTTTTCCAGTCGACGATTTCAACCCCGTTGCCGTCTTCGAAAATGGCATCGATCTTGCAGATAAATGTCGTCTGGTCGATGGTGACCTGAATTTCCTGCTCCACCGACTTTGGCGTCATGGTTGCAAATCTCGAGGTCTCGAAGGTCTGCTTGATTTTCTCGATGTCGAGCGGCGAATCCTCGACCGGCTCATCTTCGAGGCCGAGGTCTGAATCGACTTCTTCTTGCAACCCGCCCGCGCTCGCAAACTTCTGTTCGACCCAAGCGTGAAAGAGTGTTCCCGACATGGTTGCGTGAAAAGGCTCGCCAGGCATCGGGCGAAGGTAGTCCTCAGCTATTGCGCTCGGGTCTTTTACGAAGTCCTTGAAGCGCGAAGCTGGGATGCGCACGGGCATCTCAACTAGCCCGAGTCGCTCAAGTCGAGTGGTGCTCTCGGCAACCAAGACCTCAATCTGACGGCTGAGATCGGTATCCAACCCGCGCACGGCTACACCGCTGTTTTCGAGTTCGAGCAAATACTTCTCGGCCTGGCGAACTCTGGGCCCATGCGTTGGACCGAGAGGGTCTAGCGGCCAGGTCTCTTGGATGCCCGACTTATCTATCTGCTTTGCGGGTTCAAACTCGTCGAACGAGGCTTGCGAACCGTCGATGCGAGTGGCCGGTGTGCTTTCGAGTTCGAGGGTCTCCTGCAGATAGATCGATGGATTCACCGGCCGGCCCTTGTTTGTGGCCCACGAACCAGACATCAATAGGTCGCGCTTTGGTCGCGTGCTCGCGACATAGATCAGGCGACGCTCCTCGTCGGCTTGCCTAGCGGCAAGCTGCTCTCCAAAGGTCTTGAGGGCGCCGCTTGCCTCCTTCTGGTTGGCAAAAGTTTGCCACTCATAAACCGGCAGCGATGCCGAGTCGCCTCGAAGTTCGAAGGGAATCTGACTGGTGGAGAGCCAGGCCTTACCCTCTCGCGAGTCCACCGGAAAGCCGTTGCCTGCCATGTCCCCGATTGCCACGTGGTCCCACTCGAGGCCCTTAGAGGCGTGCACCGTGAGAACCTGGATGACGCCTGCGGTCGGCTTGCCCGCAGGCACATCGAAGCGTTCGTCTTGCTTAGCCGCGAACTCCAGCCAGGTCAAAAACTCGCCGAGCGTGGGGTTCGGGTTTCCTGCGACGAAGTTTGCAGCCACCGAATAAAAAGAGTTCAGGTTTGCGAGCGGGTTCTTGGCCTTGGGCTTTGCCAAAAGCTCAACGTCCAGCAGAAGCTCCTGCGCCACCGAGCGAATCAGGTCGGGCAACGGCAGCCCGACCAGCTTGCGCATGTCGCTAAACCGGCGAGCGGCGTCTCGCATTCGCGATAGGCCCTCTGCGCTTATTTTGTGTTGGTGAGCCGGGTGGCCAAATGCCAAGGTGTCGATTGCGTCGACCATCGAGAGGTTGTCTTCTGCTCCGATGTTGTCGTCATCTTGCTCGACTCCCCCACTCTCGATAAGCGTGGCTTCGCGTCGGGCGAACCTAAATAGGCGCTCGATGTCCTTCGCGCCAATCTGCCACCGCGGCCCGGTGAGCAAGCGAATCAGGCTCGAACCGGCGTTTGGAAAATGCATCACGCGAAGGGCAGACACCAGGTCGACGATTTCTGGTTGCTCCAAAAGTCCGCTGACTCCGACGACCTCGATGGGAAGTCCGATGTCTTGCAGTGCGTCGACGAATACCTGCAGGTTCTTGCGGCGACGCAACAGCAGCGCATAGGTTCCCTGCGCCTTGGCGGCATCCGCGGGTTCTAAGTCCAACTTCGACTTGAACCAGGCTGCGACCGCGCGCGCCTCGTCTGCGACGTTCTGATAGAACTCGACCGCCACGCTGCCGTCTTTTGCGTTTGGCAGGGAATCGAGTTTCTTGAGCTCGAGGTTGGCTAGCTTCTGAATCTGTTGCTGGTTGAGGTAGCTCGGCTGCTGCCCGAGCGGTGCCACCAGGTGGTTTGCGATCGTGAGCACCTTTTTTGGGTTTCGCATCGACCTCGAAAGAGCAAAGGGCTTCGTCTTGCCGCTCGCGAATTCGCGATAGAACTCGTGCAGGTTCGAGGCGCTCGCCCCGCGCCACCCATAGATGGCTTGATTGGGGTCACCAACCGCAAACACGGCCTTGCCGGCGAACAGCCCGCTCAGCAGTCTGGTCTGCAAAAAGGATGTGTCCTGGTATTCATCGAGGAGAACGAACCGGTACTGCTCCTGCTGCTGCGCCTTAAAACCCTCGTTCTCTCTTACGGCCTGCTCGGCGAGGGCAACTTGATCTGAGTAATCCACAAGGTTGCGCGACTTCTTCTCGACCTGCAGGCGCTCGGCCAGGCGGGCAAAGACTCGCGTCTTGGCGAAGTTGGCAAATGCGTCTCGCATTGGTGCATAGTGCTGACCGGCACGACCTTCGAGCCCGGATAGGCGCTCCTCGACTGCATCGAGGTATTCGATGACTTGCGCGGCATTCAACATGTTGTCGCTCATGCTCTGCGACATCTTGAGCACGCCCTCGACTATCGAATCGAGGCTTACCTCGAGATCTGCAACACTTGGGTCAATTTCGACCCCGTGCTTCACGACTATCTCGCGGGCGAGTTGAAACTGCTGCGACTCGGTTAGCTGCATCGCGTCAGACTCGTAGCCCAACTGAAGCGCACACTCGCGAAACAGGTTGTTTGCAAAAGAGTTGTAGGTGCTGATGTTTGGCGGAGTGAAATCCTCGTTCAGGCCCTCGGGGCAAATGTCACTGCGCTGAAGCAGGGCAATTGCCTCGTTGACCCGCTTTGAGAGGCTCGCGGCCGCCTTGCGTGTGAAGGTGAGACCGAGAATCTGCTCTGGCGTGGCGTACTCGTTGGCAATCAACCAAATAACGCGAGCGGCCATGAGCTCTGTCTTGCCAGAGCCAGCGCCGGCGACAACCAGTTCTGGCATGGTTCGGGATGCTCCCTCTACGGCGTCAACCTGCTGGTCGGTTAACTCGTAGTCTTTGCCGAGTACTTTAAATACTCGCTGGGCGCTGTGCTTAGGCTCACGCTCCATAGCTCACCGCCTTTGCCAGGTGGATGCGGCAACTGCCGAACGAATACTTGTCATAGCAGTGGGTGCCGATCTTGGCGGCGAGGTTTAGCTCAGGCATAGCCATGCCAAGTCGGGCCGACTCGATTGAGGCGTCGATGAACTGACGCAAAGTCTCGCCGGTCTCGTCATCGATGACTTCGTCGAGCTTGCCCTGCGGGGTTCCCTCGGGCTTGAACTTGGCGCTGTCGTCGCCCACATCGATGATCAGCGCGCCATCGAACTCTGGAGTCTCGGGAAAACCCGGTTCGTCGTCGAAGCCGTGGTTCTGCGCTGCGATTTGGTAGAGCCCCAGTTGCGGGTGCTTGGCAACCTGCGGGCCAGACAACTTCTTGCGACTGGTCTTGAGGTCGGCGATGCGCACCCGGCCATCCGGAAAAATTTCTACTCGGTCTGCGGTGCCCCTGAGCCGCACGCCGTTATATTCGATGTCGAAGCTGGCCTCGGTCTGAACAACAAAACCATCCTCGAACTGAACGTTTGAAAGATACTGAACGATCTTGTTCAGCATGCGGGCCGCTCGACGCTTCTCGGCCTGCTCGAGCCACTCCGACTCGAAGTCGAGCCTGTGCCACTTGGACTCGATCGTTTGCCACATGGATGCCTCTGTCGCCGAATCGGAGCCCGCCTTGGTGGCCTTCTCGAGAGCCTCGTGAATTAGGGTGCCGACGCGAGCCTGAAACTCGTTCTCGTTGCCGCCGTGCGACTCAATAAACCAGTGAAGCGGGCAATCCAAGAACTTCTCGAGCTGCGATGGCGACACCTGAACCATCTGCGCTGGGTCAGTTAGGTCGACCAAGGGTTCTGCGGTGGATGGGTTGCGAAGCCCAAGCCATTGACTCGGATGCGCCCCCGGCACCTTGTGGCTGTGCAGCTCAAGCAACGCCATTGCGATGGCCTCTTTGCCGTCGTGCAAGTCAGGGTCGGCAAGCTGCTTGCGCAGTTCTCCGGCCATGCCACGCAGGGTGAACTGTGGCCTCTGGTAGTTGAGGGTTTCGACCTCCTCGAAGAGCAGGTTCATGAACTGCGAGAGTTGGCTCTCTTCGTTTTCGATGGCAGAGATCAGCACCTTTTCTGTTGCTGCACCAATCGCCTTGTGCAGCATCCTTCGTTCGTCTTCGATTTCGGGATTCACGGTGGACGGCAAGGTTTCGGTCTGATTTGCCTCGGACTTGACGGCCACGGATGGGTTCAGCAGGTACGTGGCGAGCGACATCGCCAACAGAAGACTCGATCGAGGTTTGAGGTTTGGCCAGGTGCCCTCTTGTAGGCCAGGCAACGCCACCACGCGGTAGCGCCTGCCGATTAGGCCCGAAGGTGTGACCAACTCGACTCGGTTTCGAGCCCGCGCGTTTAGCGAGAGCGAGTCTTCTGGCACACCCTGGGCGAGACTGCGCTCGATGAACTCGGCGCCGTTTGCGTTTGGCGTGCGCTCAACGAATCTATTGGCGGCGCCGAACAAAGCCACAACGGCGTCGAGGTTTCGGTTTGCCTGAAGAGCGAGCTCACCGGTTCCGCGGGATGCGGCAAACCAGCGGTCGCTCGCATCGGAGTTGCTCCACAGGTGCCACAGCAAGTCTTCGACCGTGTGCCGATTGCTCGAGATTAGGTCTTTGGCGTCAAAGAAGACCTTTAGAAACTCTTCGACCTGGATGCTCTCGGGAGCATCGTAGGTGACCATCGAACCGCGCGAAGAGAATGCATCGACTATTAGGTCGTTGCTGGATTTTTCTTCGGCCTCCCCGCTTTCGAACACTGCCCGACGCAGTTGCCGCTTGAACCGGCGCAGGGCGAGATTGTCTAGCCCGCAGAGGGGCGACTGAAGAAGGCGCAGTGCCAACTCGAGGGTAATTTCTTGACCCGAATAGAGAATCTGCGCGAGCTCGAGCAGGTGCCGAGAGCCAAACTCGTCTCGGAGTGGGCTTTGCGCGCCAAGCACTCGAACTGGCACCGACTCTGATGCGAGTGCCAGCGAAAGGAGCTCAAGTTGTTCGCCGCTTCGAGCAACCACGGCCATGTCTTGCCAGGCCACCCCGTGATTCAGGTGCAACTCGCGAAGTCGGCGAGCAAGCCAGGATGCCTCTTGGATGCCGGTCTCGAAACCGTGCGCCTCGAAGCCGGCCGGTGAAGTCTCTTGGCTTGACTCGAACTTGCCGAGGGCCAACCGCTTGCCTGCAGCCAGGCGCTGCTTTGACTCTGAGATCACCGGAATCTTGGGGGTGATCAAACCCAGTGCGTGCGAAATGTCCGGATTTCGCAAGCCAGCCGGCGGCGTCAAGACCACCCGCTGAGCCGCGCGAGCCTGGATGGCGGCCACACGATCCACGAGGTTGCCAAATAGGTGCGGGTCTGCGGCTCTGAAGCCGAGCGTGGTGGAGTCTGGATCGGCAAAGACGACGAGGCCGCGCGACTTACCCACCAGCGCAAGCAGGAACGCCTGGGCAGACGGGGTAAGTTCGTGCGCGTCGTCAACCACCACGAGCTTGATGCGCTGCAGGGCAGGCACCGGCGAAGATGCGCCGCCTGCTTGGTCGAGTTTGCTCAGGTATTTTGTTGCCTCGACGATGAGCATCGACGGGTCATAGCGGTGCGCATTTTCGGCCGTGCCGAGAACCTCTAGGTAGCGCTGATAGAGCACTGCGGCAGCCCGCCACTCTGGCTTATTGAACTGCTCACCAAGGGCGGCCAGCCTTGCCGGCGGCCGATCGTGCTCGAGACAAACCATTAGGAGGTCTCGCAGCTCTGCCCTGAAACCGTTGAGTTGACGAACAGTTTTATCGACGTGCTTGGGCCAAGACAGATCGCCGAAGGCTCCATCGCGCATCTCTTCGATGATCGTTGCGAGGATGCGGTCTTGCTCTGCTCCGCTGATGAGTTCTGGCAGTTTGCTGCCCTCGCGAAGCGCGCGCTCTCGAAGCAGGGCGAAGGCGAAGGAGCTCACGGTTCGAGCCAGCGGCCCCTCGGTGGCCCCTTGAAAGTCGATGGCGAGTTCGTCTCGCAGGCGCGTGGCTGCGTCGCGGCTGGCGGCGAGAATCAGAACGGAAGAAGGATCGAAGCCGGCCCCAACCGCCTGCGCTTGGCGAAGAAACATTGCCTTTATGGCGGTTGTCTTGCCCGAGCCAGGGCCACCAATTACCGTTGCCAGCGAATCTGCGCCGAGAGCGGCCGCAGACTGCTGCCCTTCGGTTAGGGTCAACTCAGTCGTGCGAACACCAACGGTGCGCAGTTCGAATTGAGTCTTGGCCATGCGCCCAAGGATACCCAGCGGTCAGACATTTTGTTTCGAGCAGGCCGCGAGCGCTATGGGCAATTCAAATGTGTAGTCTTTTCTCTGAGCAGAAAGGCTCTAAATGGACGTCAGAATCGGCATTCGCGAATCGGCTCGCGAGCTCAACATCGAGAGCGATCAGAGTGCAGCCGTGATCGAAGAGGCAGTGGCAGCGGCCGTTGCCTCAAACGGCGGAGTGCTAAGACTGACCGACAGCAAGGGTCGCACCTACCTGGTGCCATCTGCATCTATTTCGTTCGTTGAAATCGGGGTCGAAGAGACTCGCAGGGTTGGGTTCGTGGCCTAATGGAAATCTTGTTTTTGCTCGTTTACGCGGTCGTCCTCGGCCTGGTCGCCCCATACATCTCGCTCAACAGCGAGAACTACGGAATCCTGGTGCCCGGCGCCGTAAGCCTGGTTTGGGGTGGCATCCTGTGGCCGATTCTGACCTGGGTGGGCCTCAGCTCAAACGACGCCTGGATCTGGACAATCGTGATGGTAAGCATGCCTGCCGCCATGTGGTTCGGCTCAAAGCGCCTGCACCACCTGCGCTCAAACTAAGCGGTTAGCCCCAGCGCATCCATGCGCATTGTGTGGGCGCCAATCAACTCGGTCACCAGCGGTTCGAGCTTCGAATAAGCGGCCAGGTTAACCTCGCGCTCTTCATCCAGCGAAAGCTTTGCATCGGCGGCAATGCCAGCCAACTTGCGGTTATCGAACGCAGCGCGCAACTCGAGCAGCGCGTCACCCATTAGGCGACGGCCCCAAACCGCAAGCCTCGAACCGAGCGTCGGGTCTTCTTGCATCGACTCGAGCAGAACCTTTACCGAGAACTCCTCGAACCCAGGATCTTCGAGGGCGTCGTCGATTTCTTGACGAAGTGCCGGCTTTAGACCAACCGCCAGACGTCGATAGAAGTCATCGAGCAGACCGCTCACCAGATAAATCTTGAGAATCGCCTCGTACCAGTCGATGCCCGAGGTGTTGCTGTGAAAGGTCTGGATGCGCTCGGAGTAAGGATCCATGGCGTCGGTCGGGTCGAATCCCGCCTCTGCCAACTTGCGCGAGATGAAGCGGAACTTTTCGAACGCGCGCGCGGCCGCCTCAGATAGTTCGGCCTTGTACTGGGTGTTCGGCGAATACTTGAGCTCGTTGGTCAGAATCTCGAAGTAGCTGAGGTGCAGATAACCAAGCTGCCCGAGGTATTCGCGAGGCTCCGGGGTGTATGGGCGAAGGTTGACCGCCGATGTGTTTCGGCCGCCAACTCGTGGCTCGCGCGCCGCCACAATGGGGCGAGCCGAGCTCTGACGCAGTTTCTTAAGCCATTCGAACACCCCTCAAGAATACAAGAGCAACAAGGATGCGGAGCCCCGCCCGACGGGCTAAACCTAGCCCCCGACTAAACTTGAACAAAATAGGAGAAAAGCACTTTTGACTTTCAGAGAACTTGGCATTGACCAAGACATTGCAGATGCCCTCGAAACCCGCGGCATCACCCAACCGTTTCCCATCCAAGAGCAGGCGATTCCGCTCGCGCTAACCGGCCAGGACCTTATCGGCCAGGCTAAAACTGGAACCGGCAAGACCCTCGGCTTCGGCCTTCCGCTGATTCAGCGACTCGGCCTCGAGCCAGGTTTCGGCGCTCGCGCGCTCGTAGTTGTGCCGACCCGCGAACTCGCCATCCAGGTTGCAGAAGACCTCGAACTTGCCACCAGCAACCGCAAGACCACCGTTGCCGCAATCTACGGCGGCAAGGCCTACGAGGGCCAGATTGCACAGATCGAGTCTGGCGCTCAGATCATCGTCGGAACCCCCGGCCGCCTGATCGACCTTTCGAAGCAGAAGAAACTTGACCTCACCAAGATCGAAATCATGGTGCTCGACGAGGCCGACGAGATGCTCGACCTTGGCTTCTTGCCAGACGTTGAGCGACTCTTCAACTACACCCCGGATGAACGCCAGACGATGCTGTTCTCGGCGACCATGCCCGGTGCCATCGTTTCGCTCGCGCGCAAGTATCAGAACCGCCCGGTGCACATTCGTGCGAACGAGCCGGATGAAGGCCACACCAAGGCAGACATTAAGCAGTTCATCTATCGCGCGCACTCGCTCGACAAAGATGAAGTCGTTGGCCGAATTCTGCAGGCCGAGGGCCGCGGCAAGACCGTGATTTTCTGCAAGACCAAGCGCCAGGCCAGCAAGGTTTCTGAAGAGCTGGTCGACCGCGGCTTCAACGCAACCGCGCTGCACGGCGACATGTCGCAGGAGGCCCGCGAGCGCTCAATGGCGGCCTTCCGTGCCGGCAAGAAAGACATCCTGGTTGCGACCGAGGTTGCCGCTCGAGGCATCGACGTCGACGACGTGACCCACGTGATCAACTACACGGTTCCCGAGGATGAAAAGAACTACCTGCACCGCACCGGCCGAACCGGTCGCGCTGGCCGCACCGGCATCGCGGTCACCTTCGTTGACTGGGAAGACCTGACTCGCTGGAAGCACATCAATGAGGCACTTCAGCTCGGCGTTGCCGACCCCGTCGAGACCTATTCGTCGTCGAAGCACCTCTTTGAGGATCTGCAGATTGCCGCCGGAACCAAGGGGCGGCTCAAGCCACCGAGCCCTAAGCGCGACGAGCCAAGCGGTTCGCGCCAAGGCGGCGGCCGCAACGGCGGAGGTCGTGACGCTGGTTCGCGCTCAGGCGGCTCACGCGATGGCGCCGCCCGTTCGGGCGACCGCAACCGCTCGGCTGCGGCACCGCGAGAAGGCGGCCACGCCCAGCCTCAGCACGGTGACCACGAGCACAAGCGTCCGGCTGCCAACCGCAACCGCCGCCGCACTCGCGGTGGCTCGTCGCAGGGCTCTGGCCCAGCCTCAAGCTAGCCGCTAAAGAACCGCTGACGCGCCTCTGCCCTGCTCGAGAATCCTCTCGAGCATTGCGGGGGCCGTTGTGTTTTCGCCAAGGTGGTTTGGTTTGCCACCTTTGCCGTGATAGTCGCTCGCGCCTGTCACGATCAGGTCAAACTCGCCGGCCAGGTCGAGTAGCCACTGCCGTGCATCTTCATCGACTTCACGGTGAAAAACTTCAAAGCCGGCGAGTCCCGCCTCGATCATTTCGACAAAGTGGTCGCGCGGAAACCCTCCCTCACGGGATTCAGCTCCGCTTCGTTCGGATTTCTTTCGAGCCAGTGGATGAGCGATTATCGGAACACCGCCTGACTCCCGAATCAACTTGATGGCATCCACAGTGTCTGGTGTTCCGCGGTTTGGTATGTAGTAGCGGCCATTCTGGTGAGCACCCCAAAGTTCTTCGAAAACTTGGTCTCGGCGTTCAAAGTAGCCCTTTGCCATGAGTGCGTCAGCAATTGCGGGACGGCCCTGGGTGGCGCCATCGTCGAGCTGCGCGAGCACCTCAGCCACCGTTATGGGGTAGTCGGGGGCAATGACATCCACCATTTCCAAGATTCTCGCTTTGCGACTCTCGAGAGAGTGGGCCAGGGCTGATGCAAACCCTGGGTGCTCTGGGTTTGGCAGGTAGGCCAGCATGTGCACAGAAAATGAGTGACGCTTGCCTTTGTCAACGAAGTGAGCCTTGGTGGTCACCTCGATGCCGGGCACGAAGCCCAGCCCGAGTCGTTGCGCGGCAGCGGTTGCCTCAGCCCATCCGGCGGCCGTGTCGTGATCTGTCAGGGCCAGGATGTCGACACCCCACTCCTTGGCGGTCTCAAAAACCGTGGTCACGCTCTCTTTGCCGTCTGATCTGGTGCTGTGCGAGTGAAGATCAATGCGCATGAGATGCTCCTTCGGTTGCTCTTTAGGTTAGCGGCTGCTGGCAGAATGAATGCATGAGCAATG